>NZ_JAWLHP010000041.1:2385-28350 GCF_041690275.1 Thioalkalivibrio sp. | reverse complement strand
AAGGCCATCGCGGCCAGAGGCCGCTCCCACAGGGGGCCGGGGCTGACGCCTTGTAGGCCCGCCCTCCGGGCGCCCCGGTCTTCAGCCGCGTTTCTTCCGCTTGCGGCCGGATCCCTTCTTCGCCGGCCGAGCGTCCAGCACCTCGAGCTCCAGCGCGCCGCGCGCGAGCCGCGCCTGCAGCTGCGCGCCGATCAGTGCCGGGTCCGCCTCGCGCACCACACGCTGGTCCGCGGTCAGCAGGATGCTGTATCCGCGTTCGAGCACGCCTTCCGGGGAGAGGGCCCGCAAGCGGCCGCTGGTGGCCTGAAACCGTGCCTCATCCCGGCGCAGCCGGTCCCGGACCCCCCGCAGCAGGCGGCCCTGCAATCCCTCCAGCAGGTCCCGCTGCCGGACCAGCTGCCGCGCCGGTCGGGCCAGCCACAGCCGGTGCTGTTGCTGCCGGAGCCGCGACTGCAGCGTCTCCAGGCGGCGGGCGGGATCGTGCACCTTCAGGCGCAGCGCCAGTTGCCGCAGCCGGTACAGCTTCTTCTCCCGGCCTGCGCAAGCGCCGCGGATCAGGCGTGTCCGGAGTTCGTCGATGCGCAGCAGGTGCTGTTCAACCCGCCGTCCCGGATGCAGCCGCAGCAGCCGGGCGCGCCCCTGATCGACGCGCTGGCGGCGCTGGCGCAGACTGGCGGCGGCCGCCTGGCCGAGACGGGCGGCGGCGTCGCGCAGCTGCCGCCTGAGTACCGTGCCGTCGGGGCTGACCGCCTCGGCCGCGGCGGTCGGCGTCGATGCCCGCAGATCGGCGACGAAATCGGCGATCGTGGTGTCCGTTTCGTGCCCGATGCCGGTGACCACCGGGATCGGGCATGCGGCGATCGCGCGCGCGACCGCCTCCTCGTTGAAGGCCCACAGATCCTCCAGCGCGCCGCCGCCGCGCGCCAGGATCAGCACGTCCACCGCGGCCTCGCGGCCCGCCTGTTCCAGCGCCGCGATGAGTTGGGGTACGGCGCCCGCCCCCTGCACCGCCACCGGGTAGAGCCGGAAGGGCAGCAGCAGCGGGAAGCGCCTGGCGAGGGTGCGGGCGATGTCGTGCCGGACGTCGCCCTGGGCCGAGGTGACCACCCCGAGCCGATGCACCAGCGGGGGCAGGGGCAGCTTGCGCTCGGCTTCGAACAGGCCCTCCGCGAGCAGCCGCGCCTTCAGGCGCTGGAATTGTGCGAGCAGCCGGCCCTCGCCGGCAGACTCGAGACGCTCCACCACCAGCTGAAACTGGCCGCGCGCAACATAGACGCCGGGCCGGGCGAAGACCAGGACCCGGTCGCCGTCGGCGAAGGCGGCGGCCTTGCCGGCCCGCCCGCGGAAGAGCGTGCAGCTGACGCTGGCGTTGTCGTCCTTCAACGCGAAATACCGGTGGCCCGAGGCATACTGGCGCAGGTTCGAGACCTCGCCCTCAACCCACAACGCGCCGAGGCCCGCACGCAGGAGTTCATCCGCGCGCTGGTTCAGTTCGCCGACGCCGAGAACGCTTCGCCCTTCCGTCATGGGTCTCCTTTCCGTCTTTCCGAGGAAGCGGTCTTTCTTTACCGCAGTGCCGGTGAATTCTATACTGATCGGCTATTTCTCCGCCCCCACCCGGAAGCCCTGGAGCTGCCCATGCGCATACTCGCGGAAGCCCTCACCTTCGACGACGTCTTGCTGCTGCCCGGGCATTCCAGCGTGATGCCGCGCGACGTGGATCTGACCACCCGTCTCACGCGCGAGATCGTGCTCGGCTCGCCACTGCTCTCGGCCGCCATGGACACCGTGACCGAGGCCCGCCTGGCGATCGCGATGGCGCAGGAGGGCGGCGTCGGCGTGGTGCACAAGAACATGAGCGCCGAACGCCAGGCCGCTCACGTCCGCCAGGTGAAGAAGTACGAGGCCGGCGTGATCAGCGATCCGATCACGGTCGCGCCCAGCGCCACCATCGGCGACGTGATGGAGCTGACGCGGGCCAACCACATCTCGGGTGTGCCGGTCGTGGACGGCACGGATCTGATCGGGATCGTGACCTCCCGCGATCTCCGTTTCGAGACCCGCATGCAGGCGCCGGTGACCGAGGTGATGACCCCGAAGGAGCGGCTGGTCACGGTGCCCGAGGGCGCCGACCGTAACCATGTGATGGAGCTCCTGCACCGGCACCGCATCGAGAAGGTGCTGGTGGTGAACGACCACTTCGAGCTGCGCGGCATGATCACGGTGAAGGACATCCAGAAGTCCTCCGAGCATCCCGGGGCCTGCAAGGACGACCGCGGGCGCCTGCGGGTCGGCGCCGCGGTCGGCGTGGGTGCCGGCACCGACGAGCGTGTCGCGGCGCTGGTGGAGGCGGGCGTGGACATGATCGTGGTCGATACCGCGCACGGCCACGCGCAGGGCGTGCTGGACCGCGTGCGCTGGGTCAAGCAGCACTACCCGGAGGTGCAGGTGGTCGGCGGAAACATCGCCACCGGCGAGGCCGCGCGTGACCTGGTCGCCGCGGGCGCCGACGCGGTGAAGGTGGGCATCGGACCGGGTTCGATCTGCACCACGCGGATCGTGGCCGGTGTCGGCGTGCCCCAGATCACCGCGATCGAGAATGTCAGCACCGCCCTCGAGGGCACGGGCGTGCCGCTGATCGCGGACGGCGGGGTGCGCTTCTCCGGTGACATCGCGAAGGCCATCGCGGCCGGCGCCCACAGCGTGATGCTGGGCTCCCTGTTCGCCGGCACCGAGGAGGCGCCGGGCGAGGTGGAGCTGTTCCAGGGGCGTTCCTACAAGTCCTATCGCGGCATGGGCTCGCTCAGTGCGATGCAGCAGGGGTCTTCCGACCGCTATTTCCAGGAAGCCAGTGCCGGCCCGGAGAAGTTCGTTCCCGAGGGCATCGAGGGGCGGGTCCCGTACAAGGGTCCGATCGTCGCGATCATCCACCAGTTGACCGGCGGACTCCGGTCTTCGATGGGCTACGTGGGGGCACGGACCATCGAGGAGATGCGCACCAAGCCCCAGTTCGTGCGCGTGACCGCCGCCGGGATGCGCGAGAGCCACGTGCACGACGTGGCGATCACCAAGGAGGCCCCGAACTACCGCCGGGATTGATGGATTGAATGACGCGATGACCCAGGACGTACATGCGCACCGGATCCTGGTGCTGGACTTCGGCTCGCAGTACACCCAGCTGATCGCGCGCCGGGTGCGCGAGGCCGGGGTCTACTCGGAGATTCACCCCTGGGACATGAGCCCGGAGGCGATGCGCGCGTTCGCCCCCAGTGGCGTGATCCTCTCCGGCGGCCCCGAGTCGGTGCACATGGAGAATCCGCCGATCGCCCACCCGCTGGTCTTCGAGCTCGGTGTGCCGGTGCTCGGCATCTGCTACGGCATGCAGACCATGGCCGCGCAGCTTGGCGGCCAGGTCGAGCCCTGGGGTCACCGCGAGTTCGGCTATGCGCAGGTCCGCGCCCGCGGCCACACCCGCCTGCTGACCGACATCGAGGACCACACCACGCCGGAGGGCCATGGCCTGCTGGACGTGTGGATGTCCCACGGAGATCGCGTAGCGGAACTCCCGCCGGGCTTCCGGCTGATGTGCTCCACCGATTCCGCCCCGATCTCCGGCATGGCCGACGAGGAACGCGCCTTCTACGGTCTCCAGTTCCACCCGGAGGTCACGCACACCCGCCAGGGCCGGCGCATCCTCTCGCGATTCATCCACGAGATCTGCGGCTGCGAGGACCTCTGGACCCCGGGCAACATCATCGAGGACATGGCCGAGCGCGTGCGCGAGCAGGTGGGCTCCGATCACGTGATCCTCGGACTCTCCGGCGGCGTCGATTCCTCGGTGGTCGGTGCGCTGCTGCACAAGGCGATCGGCGACCAGCTGACCTGCGTCTTCGTGGACACCGGTCTGCTGCGCCTGCACGAGGGCGATCAGGTGATGGCGACCTTCGCGCGGCACATGGGGGTGAAGGTGATCCGGATTGACGCGGAGCGGCGCTTCCTGCAGGCCCTGGAAGGGGTCAGCGATCCGGAGCAGAAGCGCAAGGTCATCGGTGGGCAGTTCATCGAGGTCTTCGACGAGGAGGCCGGCAAGATCACGGATGCGCGCTGGCTCGCCCAGGGCACGATCTATCCGGACGTGATCGAGTCCGCCGGCTCCAGGACCGGCAAGGCCCACGTGATCAAGTCCCACCACAATGTCGGCGGGCTGCCCGAACACATGAACCTGGGCCTGGTCGAGCCCCTGCGCGAACTGTTCAAGGACGAGGTGCGCCGGATCGGGGTGGAGCTGGGCCTGCCCACCGAGATGGTCTACCGCCATCCCTTCCCGGGGCCGGGGCTCGGGGTGCGCATCCTCGGCGAGGTGAAGAAGGAATACGCGGACCTGCTGCGCCGCGCCGATGACATCTTCATCGAGGAACTGCGCCGGGCGGATCTCTACGACCAGGTCTCCCAGGCCTTCGCCGTCTTCCTGCCGGTGCGGTCGGTGGGCGTGATGGGGGATGGCCGCCGCTACGATTACGTGGTCGCGCTGCGTGCGGTCGAGACCATCGACTTCATGACCGCCCGCTGGGCGCATCTACCCTACGAGTTTCTCGACCTGGTGTCGCGTCGTATCATCAATGAGATAGACGGTATATCTCGTGTAACATACGATATCTCAGGCAAGCCCCCGGCCACTATCGAGTGGGAGTAGCCCGCGGGCGCCTTGCGCAGCCCCTGCTCCCGCTTGCGGACAGGGCCGCCAAGGGCCGGGGACCGATTGGCCAATCTGTCCCCGCGGGGCGCCGGGAGCGGATTTCGAACCGCCGCAGCGATCACGCCGAAGCCCGCAAATCGGGACTCCCGGTCAACGGAGGTCGTATGCGGCGAAGACCTGCCCGGCCCCGTCTTTTGCGTCGGGATCGTAGTAGAGCGTACGCGGAACGAGTGACGCCGGTGGGTCGAGGGCGTCGCCTTCGAGCAGCGTATCGAAGGTCTGACCGCCGAGAAGGCGGTGAAAGTGGGTCAGGTAGAGCCGGTCGAGCACACGATCCCTCAGCAGGAGGTGCAGCACCCGCGGCCCGGCCATGGAGTAGATGCGCCGGAAGCCCGCGCGCCCCAGTGCATCGATCAGCGGCCGCCCCTGCACGTCCCGTCCGGTTCCGGCCCCGAGCACCCGCACGCCGGCGGCCTCGACCGCCGTGGCCGCGTCTGCCTTGGCCTCGCTTCCGACTGCGAAATAGACCGGCCGATCAAACTCGCCGCACCGCTCGGCGAGTGCTGCATCCAGGCTGCGGCCGAGGATCACCACCGCCGGCTGGGACGGCATGCCTCTGTCCCTGCGCCATGCATGGAGGTCGTCGAAGGCGGGATCGCAGCCGATGGGCAGTCTCTCGGCGGCCTCCCCGGCAAGGATCGCGCGCAGCAGGTTGGCACTGATGATCAGCGCGTCGGCGCGAGTCGCCAGCTCCTGGAACAGGCGCCAGTCGCGCGGGTTGGTGATTGCCGGCGGAGAGCGCAGGCGGCCCCGCCGCGGGCCTTCCACGGCGATCCGCCCATCGAGGCTGCACACGAAGTTCGTGTACACGAAGGGCCGGTCCGGATCCGGCCCCGCCATCTCCTCGGCGAGATAGAGGCCCTCGATCGACCGCTCGAGGTGGGGAGCGGGGTAGAGTCTCAGGAGCCTGCCTTCATTCATGTCGCTTCTCACATGTGGTCTTCAGGTACCCGGAAACCCGCTGCCTTGCGGTCCGGGTCGGTGCATTGAATTAACCTTGCTTTGCCCGGGTGCCCAAGACGCATCCCGGAAAACTTGACTATTGTTGGGGGTCAAATCGAACAACGTACACCACGCGGCCGGCACGCGGACCGGAAATCGGCTTCGAAGCGGCCGGCCAGGAGGAGATCGATGAGTGCTGCAGTCCTGTCCACGCCAACCGGTTCCTGGGACGTCGAGCGCGTGCGCCGGGACTTCCCGGTGCTGGGCCAGCAGGTGCACGGGCATCCACTGGCCTATCTCGACAACGCCGCCACCACGCAGAAGCCGCAGACCGTGGTCGAGGCGCTCGACCATTACTACCATCACGATAACTCGAACGTGCATCGCGGTGTACATGCGCTGGCGGAGCGGGCCACCCGCGACTTCGAGGGCGCGCGCGAGTCGGTGCGCCGGTTCATCAATGCCCGCTCGACCCGCGAGATCGTGTTCCTGCGCGGCACCACGGAGGCGATCAACCTGGTGGCGTCGAGTTTCGGCCAGGGGCTGCGGGAGGGCGACGAGGTCATCCTGACCGCGATGGAGCACCACGCGAACATCGTGCCCTGGCAGCTGCTGCGCGAGCGCACCGGTATCGTGCTGCGGGTGGTGCCGATCACGCCCTCGGGCGAGCTGGATCTGGACGCGCTGCCGGGCCTTTTCGGCCCCCGCACGCGCCTGCTGGCCCTGACGCACGCCTCCAACGCACTGGGTACGATCAACCCGGTAGAGGCGATTATCAAGGCAGCACACGAACATGAAGTCCCGGTGCTGCTCGACGGTGCGCAGGCCGTTCCGCACCTGCGCGTGGACGTGCAGGCGCTGGACTGCGACTTCTACGCCTTCTCCGGACACAAGCTCTTCGGCCCCACCGGCATCGGCGTCCTCTATGGCCGGGAGCGGCTGCTGGAGGCGATGCCGCCGTATCAGGGCGGCGGCGAGATGATCCGCACGGTCAGCTTCGAGAAGACCACCTTCGCCGGGCTGCCGCACCGGTTCGAGGCCGGTACGCCCGACATCGCCGGCGCCATCGGCCTCGGCCGTGCGATCGAGTACCTCGAGTCGCTGGACTGGGAGGGGGCGATGGCGCACGAGGCACGTCTGCTCGACCATGCCACCGAGCGCCTGCAGGCGGTCCCGGGGCTGCGCATCATCGGCCAGGCGCACGAAAAGGTGCCGCTGGTCTCCTTCGTGATGGACGACGTGCACCCGCACGACATGGGCACCATCCTGGACCACCGGGGGCTGGCGGTGCGTGCGGGCCACCACTGCGCGATGCCGGTGATGACCTTCTATCAGGTCCCCGCGACCTCGCGCGCCTCGATGGCCTTCTACAACACCTTCGACGAGATCGACCGTCTCGCGGAGGCCCTGCGGTACGCCCGGGAGATGCTGGCATGAGCGAGATGAGCGACCTCTACCAGGAGCTGATCCTGGACCACAAGCGCAACCCCCGGAACTTCCGCGACATGCCGGATGCGACCCGCGCGGTGGACGGTCACAACCCGCTCTGCGGCGACCAGCTGCGGTTGTTCGTGAAGGTCGCGGACGGGAGGGTGGAGGACGTCAGCTTCATCGGGGTCGGCTGCGCGATCTCGGTGGCCTCGGCCTCGATGCTGACCGAGGCGGTGCGGGGCAAGACCGTGGAGGAGGCCCAGCGCCTGTTCGCCGAGATGCACGACCTGCTGACCAGTGACCACCCGCACACCGACCCGGCCGAACTCGGCAGCCTCGGCGCGCTGGCGGGCGTGCACGAATACCCGATGCGGGTGAAGTGCGCCACCCTCTCCTGGCACACCCTCGACACGGCCCTCACCGGCGACGAGGAATCCGTCACCACGGAGTGAGGTCGAGGCAATCGGCGCGGAGGCCGTGCCCGGGCCGACGGGTTTGCGGGCACCGATGCGCCTGCAGGAGGCCAGCCCTCAGGCGAGATCCTCCGCTTGACGCCGGATCGCCGAGAGGATTCGTCTCCCACGGGGCCCCCGGAGGCCGACCCCGTGCGCGGGTTTTCAGGCGGACAGGGCCTGCGCCAGCGACTTCGGCAGGGTCTTCACGCGGCCCAGAAGCGCAGGCCGGATCTTCTGCTGGAAGAACTCCGACTCATCCATCCCCGTGACGCCAAGCACGCCGAGGTATTCGGGGGCAAAGGGCCATGGCATGCGTTCATGCTGGCCGTGAACCCGGTCGTGGAAACGATTCGCCAGATACAGCAGGGCAACGTTCTTGCGCACCTCGTCCGGCACGTGTTCGGGCAGCGCGAACCCCGGGTAATGCTGCAATTCGATGCTCCGGCATAGCGGTTCGGGCAGGTTCCAGGCCCGCAGCAGCTCCGCCCCCATGCCGGTGGAGTCCACCGTGGCCAGGGCCATTTCCAGGTGCGGGTTGGCCGTCTTCAGGAGCTCCAGCACAACGCTGCCGATTTCGTGCAGCAGGGCAATGGTCGAGACCTCCGCCGGGTGGCGGATACCGGTTGCCTGGGCCGCGGCGAACGCGAGTTGCGAGGTTTCGACGGCGCGCTGATGGGTCTTCTGGAACCGGGGTGTCTCCGGCAGGCTCTTGCGCAGGCTTTCGGAGAGCACCAGTTGGTGCACGCCATCAAAGCCCAGCAGGGTGACCGCGTGGTTGATGTGAGTGATCTTGTGGCTGAGGCCATACAGCGGGGAGTTGATCGCCTTCAGCAGCGCGGCGGTCAGGGAGGGATCGGACTTGACCAGTTCGACGACTTCCGCGTTGGTACTGCGTTCGTCGAAGAGCTTGCCCAGTAGCGTGGCCGTGGATACCGGCAGGCGGGGCACCTTCTGGATGATCTGACTGACCGTCTCGGTCTTCGACAGATCGGCGTCCGCCGTCTGGCGGGACCGGTAGAGCGCGTCCACGAGCACCCCATTCCGGGTGCCGAGGTCGTCATTGCGCGCGGCGAGGGCATGCACGACACCGTGCGCGTGTGCCTGAACCTGCGTCAGCACGCGCAGCTTGAGGTCACCATCGAGTCCGTCATACGTTGCGCGGTCCAGCGACAGCACCGAGGCTGGCCCAGCCGCCACCGCGGAGCAGCCGGGCGTTCCCGATTCGGTAGCATCAAGCCGGCCGATCCATGTCCCCACCGGGGTCCGGGTCAGCGTCTTGCCCGTTCCGTCCCGCAGCGCGACCTCGCCCTTGACCAGCATGTGCACCATGCCGCCCGCATCCCCGGGGCCGAACAGCACCGTGCCGGGCTCAAGCACATCGACCCGGGCCAGGCGGTACAGGGTGGCCATGTCGGTGTCGCGCAATCCCTCGACCGAAGGCGCATCTTCCATGCCACCCGGAGCCGCCGCAGGCACAGGTCCTGCAGCCGGCGCGTGCGTTTCGGCAGGGCCGCGGCGGGCCCGGCGCACGGGTTCCCCGCGGACCGTGACCCCATGCGCCCGTCTCTTCAGGAAACCGAACATCGGATGCTCTCCCTCAGCGCGTTCCGTTGCCCCGAACGACGCGCGGGTGGATCATGCGCGCTCAACGAGGTCAGACCTTGTCGTGTTACATCCGGCCGGAGGCCCCCCGGCCCAGCCACGAGCCGCAGCGATGCCCCGCCGTCATCCATCGATCGGCGCTCACCGGCAGACCCGCCCGGCTCCGCCGCCCCCGGGGTTCCGGGATCGCCCCCAGAGCCGAAACCGCAGGAACAGCAGAAGACCGACCCACGTTTGAGTATCGGCAAGCCCGCGCAGGCCTTTAGCAGCGCGGGGGTCGGACCAACGCAAGCATCTGATTTTTATCCAAAAGAAGATCGAAAACGGGCCGTTTTCGGGGCTTGAAGGGGCCATTTCGGGTGCCAAATCGGGGGTCCAGGACGGATACGGCCACGACAGCAGGGTGGGGGTGAAAGGGGGGTCGGACCAAGCCAGGTCTCTGATTTTATTATCCAAGAGAGCCTAAAACCCGGGCATTTTCGGCCTTGAGACGGGCATTCCGGGCCCCGAAGCCCGGTGCGGGTCAGGGACCTGCCTCCGGGCCCGCCTGTCGAAACGCCGGAGCTGGCCGCGGGTCGCGTCCTGAACTTGAACCGGGTTGACCGGTCGGTACACACGAGGCCAAGAAGGAATCTGGATGTCGCGATGTGTTCCGCTGTACTGACTCCCGCCGATCGCGGCCCGGTCATCGTGCCGGCGATGTTCAACGAGCAATGGCAAGACGGCCTGGGCGCACGCGGCTGGAAGCTCGACGTGCCGGGTGCCGGAGCGGACGTGATCGCCGCCACCCCGTACGCCGGTGAGCGGATCCCCACCTCCGTCTTCGTGCACGATCTCGTGGATCACCACCTCTGCGGCTTTCGCCTCTCCGGCTACCTCGACGAGGCCGGAGCACTGATCCAGCTCGCGCAGCGCACGGGCTCCGACCCGATGCCCGATTTCCGGCAGATCGTCGAGGAGGACCTGCTGACCGGCGCCGTCGAGGGGCCGGACTGGAAGGATCTGCTGCCCGCTTCGCTGGCTGCGGAGATTGCGCCCGCGACCGGCGCCGAGGCGGCCATCCGGGAGCTGCGCCGCAGGCTCGGCGACGGCCTTCTTCGGGCCCTGTTCACCGCCGGGTTCGTGCGCGAGGGCTGGCGGCGACGGGACGCGGCGCGGGCCGCCTGGACCGCGCACGGGCTCGACTACGCGGCGCGTCCGCGCATTGCGCTGGCGCTGCAGGCGCTGTTCGAGTGGATGGATTCCAGGGTGCAGGATTGTGGCTGGGCGCAGGCACGGGGTGACTTCTGCATTCGCAATGACGCGGTGGCCTTCGTCTTCACGGAGCCGGCCGCCGTCCGGCACACGGTCGCGGTCGAAGGCGCAGGAGATGCGCCGGATGGCCGCGCACGGACCTGACCGGACCGCGACGGTGCCGCGCCGACGGATCCGGAGCCGAAGACGCCCGAGCAGTCCCCGAGCGACCGGCCCGACCCGACTGCGCAGCGCCGCCCCGTTGGCTCGCGGTGGCCCATCAGGGAAGCGCTGAATCAGGCCAACCCGGCCTTCTCAGCGCACGCGGCGCTGCACAGACGAGTTGCGGCTGCCCCCAGAATCAACCCCCTGCGATGGCCGATTCGGGCGAGACTTCACCTGTGCCGCAGGAAGACGCCGATGAATCAGCGTTTGCCTAGGGGCGGTACGCGTGGCGGGCGCGCCAGGCGTCAAACCACCGGCGCGGCCGCACGATGCGCAGCGTGGGGTCGCCGTCGTCGAGTTCCACGCCGAGGCCGAGGACGCCCAGCCGCGCATAGAGGGCGCCGTTCGACGTGCCCTCCGCCAGCGCCAGGTCGGCGAGCAGCACCAGGTTTTCCCCCCGGAGATCGACGTCGCTGAGACGGATCCGTGTTTCGTTCAGATCAAGCCGCGCGCTGCCCGCGATGCCGCGCACGTCCAGCAGCCGGCCCAGCCAGTCACTGTCGCGGGCACGGTCGAGGAACAGGCGCGCGAGCAGTCCGGTGTCGCGCATCCGCAGGTGCAGCCGGCTCGCAAGATGGACCTGCTCAGTCCAGCGCAACCGCGCGTCGTCGAAGTCGAGACGGACCCACCATCCGGCATCCTCCGGTCGCGCCCCGTTCCGGCGCTGCACCCGATCCAGGCGCAGAAACGAACGGGCCGCGCTGAACTGCCGGGTGGCCAGATCGCCTTCCGTCAGCCTCAGGGCGAGGTGCAGATCACCGCGCAGGCGCTGGTCGAGCAGCGCCAGATCGACGCCGGAAGCGCGCAGGTTCAGGGTGCCACTGGCGTCCAGGCCCGTGAGTGTGAACTCGCTGCCAAGGCGCGCCGTTCCGCCGAACAGCCTGACGCCAGCGTCCTCGGGCAGGTACGTGTTGTAGCGGGCGACATCCGGGATCTCCGTCTCCGGGAGGGAGATCTCGGTGGTGAAATAGGCAGGGTCGGGTGCCTCCAGCACCCGGGAGAACGCCCCGGTCCGGGTCGTCAGCACCAGGTCGCGCCCGTGCAGGCGAGGGCGGTCGTCATCGTCGCGCTGCAGTGTGTAGCGTGGGATCTCGAGCGAGAGCCGGGCCTCCTCCGGCGTCTCGAGCCGGACGCTCAGTTCCCCGCTTCCTGCTGCCCGGTGGTCGAGAAAGCCCACCCGCAGCGGCTCCGCCGCCACCCGCAGGTGGCTGCCCGGCAGGATCCGGCGGCCTTCGAAGCCGCCCTCCAGCTGGAGCTGTCCGCCGCCCTGCAGCGCGAGTCCGTGGGCGTCCGGCAGGAAGGCGTTGAGGAAGCCGAGCTGGCGGATCCGGCCTTCCAGGACCAGCCGCCCCCCGGGTACCCCGTTGCGCCGGTGCAGCAGCCCGTCGCGCAGCACGAGGTCGCTTTCCAGCCGTTCCGCCTCCGGTGTCTGGCCGCGTGCCTGCCAGCTCAGGCGGCTGCCGGAGAGGTCCAGCCGCGTGCCGTCCAGCCTGGCCTCGTTCAGGGTCAGCAGCAGATGCATGCCGCTTTCCACGGCGTGCTCCCGAAACCGCGTGCGCAGCCTGTCGCCGGATAGCGCCAGCTCGCCGCGCAGAAGACCCTCCGCGATCTCCAGCTGCCCGTGGCTCCGGGCGGTTCCGCCGAGCAGCTGCAGGGGTGCGGGATCGGCGAGAAAGGGCTCGAGATAGGGCTGCAGCGCAGCGATGTCGGGCAGGCGTGCCGCCTGCCAGCTGACCGCCCCGCGGGTGCCATTCAGCGGCCGTGTCGGGTCGAGGGGACCACTCGCCGTCAGCTGAAGCTCGGCATCGGCGAGCAGCTGCCGCGCCTGGTGACGCAGGCCGGATCCGGCGAGTCGAATCTCCACCTCCACGCGATCCCCGTCATCCAGCCGCGCGTGGAGCGTGCCCCTGCCGCTGGCCTCATAGCCCAGCGCGTGGACGCCCAGTCGCGGCGCGGTGACCTCCAGGCGGGCCCGGGCGGGGCGGGGGCCCAGGGTCTCCAGCTCCGCGGCCAGTTCGCCGGCGCCGCGCAGCTGGATGCCCCGGCCATTCAGCAGGTGGGTCAGATACGGATCAAGCACGTCCAGCCGGATCACCTCGCCCCGGAGCGCGAGCCGCGCCCGCTCGGGCGCCTGCAGACGGTCCAGGCGCCGGTTGTCGAGATCCGCGGCAAGCGTCAGTGCCGCCTGCCGCGCGTACGGATCGACAGCACGCAGCGTCACGTCGTCCAGCCGCGTGGTCAGGGTCAGCCACTCCGGGTCTTCCGCAGAGACCGCCAGCAGCACCGACCCGTCGCCTTCGGCACGGTGGCGGGAACCGCTGCCATCGGGGGTCGTCGGGCCGCGCTCGGGCCGGGTGCCCGCCGGCAGCCGGTCTTCGTCAATCTCTACCTGCAGCGCAGGCGAGTCCAGGCGCAGGGTGCTGCCGGCTGCCAGGACCCCATGCTCGAGCGCGAGATCACCCCGCAGTGAGCCGTGGCCGGACAGCGCAAGCCAGGGCAGGGGTGCCAGGTAGGGCGTGAAGACATCCCAGGCATCGGCGTGGGCATCCAGCTGCAGGGTGCCCGACAGCGCCCCCAGCAGATCGGCACCGGCCTCGGCGGGGGCGACGCGGCCGAGCGACGCCTCGGCGGCGAGATCGATGTCCCGGACCAGGGTGGCGTCATCGGTCGCGCGCCTGAGCAGGCCCCGTTCGAGCTGCAGATCCAGCCGCGCGATCTCCAGTTCCCGCGACGCGAGCACGGCGTCGTGCAGCCGCAGCCGCCCCTCTCCCTCGAGGGCGAGGTCGTTGAGTGTCAGGCGGCGTATGCCGCGGGCATCCAGCGAACGGATGCGCAGCTCGCCGCGCAGCAGCGCCGGCAAGGACAGGTCCAGCGTGGCATGCTCCGCCCGCACCGAGAGCGCGAGTTCGTCGTCTTCCCGCGCGAGGTAGAAGCCCTCGACCTCCCAGCGGCCGGGATGCCGGCTGCGGCCCTTGTCCCAGCGGATCTCGATGCCCTCTGGCTGCGACAGGCGCTGTGGCAGCCAGGCGCTGTTGACCAGCCAGTGGCTGCCCGCAAACCAGAGAAGGGCCAGCGCCACCAGTACGGCCACCAGCGCGAGGGCCGCGCGATAACGGAAACGGTGCGGATGATGCGACATGCCGGGATTGCGGTCTCCCCTGCAGGAGCCTCGGTCGGCGCAGACAGGCTGGCGTCCCGCGGGTTGCGGCCCCCTGTTGGATGACGACGGTCCCCATCGGGACGCTGCTCATGCCCGGCGCCGGACCGGGCCCAAGCCTGGTTCGAGTCTAGCAGCCTGTCGGACCCAGGTGCGTATCGCCAGCCGCGCGGCCCGTTCAGGTCCCGCAGAAGGTCTGGTACACGTGCTGTTCCGGCCCCGGGGGCTGGCGGTAATCAGACGTGTCGAGGCGGGTATCGTAGGGATCCGCGAGGACCTCGAGGAGTTGCAGGGCCGGGTCCAGGTCCCCTTCCCGGACCGCCGCGTCCAGTGCCTGCTCCACCCGATGGTTGCGCGGGATCACCGCCGGGTTGGCGCCACGCATCCGGTGGATCGCCGCGGCGATGTCGCCGTCCTGGCGGCCCAGCCGCTCCTGCCAGCGCGCGTGCCACGCGGCAAGGCCGGGGTCGGCGAAGGCGGGATTCAGCTGGCCGGGTGTTGCGGCCCCCGCCTCGCCAGCGAGTTCGCGGAAGGTATTGGTGTAGTCCGCGCCCTGGTCCTGCATCCACTGCAGCAGGTCGTCAATGAGTTCGGCGTCGCCCGGCTCCTCGTTGCCGAGGCCCAGCTTCGTGCGCATCACCGCGTGCCAGCGCCCGGTGAACAGCGCCGGGAAGTGCGCGATCGCCTCCTGCGCGCGGGCCAGGGCGGTGTCGCGGTCGTCGTGCAGCAGCGGCAGCAGCGTCTCCAGCAGCCGCGCCAGGTTCCACTGGGCGATCTTCGCCTGATTGCCGAAGGCGTAGCGGCCCTGGCGGTCGATCGAACTGAAGACCGTTGCCGGGTCGTACTGGTCCATGAAGGCGCAGGGTCCGTAATCAATGGTCTCGCCGGACAGGGTCATGTTGTCGGTGTTCATCACGCCGTGGATGAAACCGACCCGCATCCACTGCGCGACCAGGGACGCCTGGCGCTCCATCACCGCGTGGAACAGCTCCATGTAGCGGTCGGGGCTGTCCGCGAGTTCCGGATAATGCCGGTCGATGGTGTAATCGGCCAGGGCGCGCGTCAGGAGGCCGTCGTCCTGTCCCGCGGTCGCCACCGACGGGTCATCCGCGCCCTGCGATGCGTGCACCATCAGGTCCAGCCCGGAGTCGAGCGCCGCCGCATAGGCAAAGGTACCGACCCGGATGTGGCTGGCGGCGACCCGGCTCAGCACCGCGCCGGGCAGGGCCTGTTCGCGGAAGACCCGCTCCCCGGTCGCGACCACCGCGAGGGCGCGGGTGGTCGGAATGCCCAGCCCGTGCATCGCCTCGCCGATCAGGTATTCGCGCAGCATCGGTCCCAGGGCCGCGCGGCCGTCGCCGCGGCGGGAAAAGGGCGTCGGGCCCGAACCCTTCAGCTGGATGTCGACCCGCCGCCCGTCCGGGGCCCGGAGTTCGCCGAGCAGGTGGGCGCGGCCGTCGCCGAGCATCGCGAAGTGCCCGAACTGGTGCCCGGCGTAGGCCTGGGCAATCGGCTCGCTGGAGGGCTCGCGCTGGTTGCCCGAGAGCATCCACGCCCCCTCCGGCTGGCGCAGCCAGTCGGGATCCAGGCCGAGTTCCTCGGCGAGGTCGCGGTTCAGCAGCACCATCTGCGGCGACGCGACCGCTACCGGGTCGATGCGGCAGAAGAACTGCCCCGGCAGGCGCGTGTAGGTGGTTTCGAAGTTCCAGTCCATGGCCCGACTATCCCACAACCCAGCGGCGCGGTGGGTTTTGCCACCCGTTGCACGGGGGTTTGCCCGCGGCGGGGCGGGGCGCTCGCAGCCAAAGGGTTCGCTCCTCGCGATGGCGGTTTGATCAGGGCTTCCCTGTCGCCTGCCGGACCGGCCCTGAGGCCCGGCCGGGCCCTTCAGGACAGATCGATCGCGAAGCGCTTCAGGTCCTCCAGGCTGACGATCTCCAGTGCCTTCTGGTGCGTCGCCATCAGCGCCACGCGCGGCGCCGCCCCGGCCTCCAGCGCCTCGCGCCAGCGCGCCGCACACAGGCACCAGCGGTCGCCCGGTTTCAGGCCCGGAAACCCGAACTCGGGCCGCGGCGTCACCAGATCGTTGCCGCGGCTCTTCGAGTACTCCAGGAACTCGGCGGTCACCCGCGCGCACACCACATGGCGCCCGAGGTCATCCGGCCCCGTGCTGCAATCCCCGTCGCGGTAAAACCCGGTCACCGGCTCACCCTGCGAGCACGCCACCAGCGGATGCCCCAGCACGTTCAGCCCCTGCTCTCTCCCCGGCGGTCCCCCGTCCATATCCAGCTCCCTCACACCTCAACCCGCCAAAGCATACCCCCCATCCGGGGGTCGGACCAAGGGAAGTGCCTGAAAACAATGAAAAACTGGCCCAAGAATGGGGTCTTTCAGGGCCTTGGAGGCGCGTTTTCGGCCCCGAAAACGGCGGTCGAGGCGCTGAGCGGGTGGATCAGGGGAACGAGGCGAGGCCGGGGCGCCAAGGTGCGGCGGCTTGGGCCTGGAGCGCCGTTCTGGGCCCCGAAAATGGCCCTCCAGGCCTTGATATCGGGGTCAAAACCGGGTGAATAACCTTAAAAGACAGTGGCTTGGCCTGGTCCGACCCCGGCTGGTGGCATCATTACGGGTCGGCGGTCAATCTACAACCATGCGGATGGATCATGCGGCTTTCCGATGAGGATCAGCAGGGCCTCGAGCGCGGCGTCGCGGCCTTCGAGGACAACCGGTTCGCCCAGGCGATGCGGTCGCTCCACCCGCTCGCGGAGGCCGGCGTGGCCGATGCCCAGTACCGGGTGGCGATCATGTATCAGAACGGACTCGGCGTGGCGCGCCAGCCGGAACAGGCCGTGAGGTGGATGCGCGCCGCCGCCGAGGACCGCAACGCGATGGCAGAGTACGCGCTCGGCTTCATGTACCTGCAGGGCGATTGCGTGGAGCCCGACGGCGCGCAGGCGGTCCACTGGCTCGAGAGGGCCGCCGGGCAGGGGCTGTCCGGCGCCAAGACCACGCTCGCCCTGATGTACGCGCAGGGCCGGGGGGTGGAACGGGACCCGGAGGCGGCGCGCCGCTGGTACATCGCCGCCGGCTTCGATCCGGACCGGATGGCTGCGCTGAAGGGCTGAGCGCGAGCGCACGGGCACAGGACTCACGTCCGGAGACCCGGATCCAAGCCGGGTGGCCTGGGACGCCGCCTGCGTTTTCCCCGCTGGCTGCACCGCGCCCGAGCCGGATTCCCGGCCGGCCCCCGCTCAGAGACTCAGTTTGCGCAGCTCGCGCGATTCCGAACCGGCCGCCCAGTTCTGCTCGAAGTCCTCCGCGGCCCGGCGATTGCCGGCGGGGTCGCGCGATTCCACCCGGAGGCCCGCGCGGCCCTTGTGCTGCACGAGATAGAGCCAGGCCTCGCGGTCGACGATCAGCAGCAGACTGGCGGGGGTATCCTGCGCGGGCGCGAGGCAACGCACCGATATCGCGGTGGGCAGACGCATCGCGGTGGCCGCAAGCCGGGGCAGGCCGCTCTTGAGCTCCAGATCGTCGTCGACGAGGAGCCGCAGATCGGGGTGCCGGGTGCGTCGGGCCACCCGGGACAAGGCCTCCCTCAGGCGCGTTTCCGGAAGGGCCATCAGCAGGCGGCACCGCGCGTGGACCCAGATCCTGCGCCGCGCCGACTCCAGCAGGCGGTCGATCGCCGCGCCGGCCCGCTGGAGGTCGTCTTCGGGAATGTCGTCGTCCGTCCGCTCGTTCACCGCCCCGTCCCCGTTCCGGCTACCCCGACCCGGTCAGGCCATCTCCGCCTTGCGGCTCAGGCACCGCAGCATGCGCTGGTGCGGGATGCCCGCATCCTCGAAGATGTCGCTGATCACGATGAAGCCATGCGGGGCGTAGAAGTCCCGGCTGGCATACTGGGCATTCAGCCACACCTCGCCCCATCCGTGCGCCTCCGCCGCCGCGATCGCGTGATTGAGCAGGCGCGAACCGATGCCCTGGCGGCGATACTGGCGAAGCACGGCCATGCGCCCGATCTGGCCGCTTGGCAGCAGGCGCAGCGTGCCCACGGGCTCTTCCTCGGAGGTGAGGGCCAGCCAGTGCAGGGCGGTCGCGTCGAGACCGTCGAACTCGAGGCTGCGGGGGACGTTCTGTTCCTTCACGAAGACCTCGCAGCGCACGGTCTGCAGGCCCATTCGGTCGGCCGGCCAGCTGGCCTCCCGTATCCGGATTCGCGTCATTCCTGTCTTTCCCTGGCAGGTGGCGGAGCGGGCCGCCGCGTGGATTGATCGGACCGGTCAGATCAGTTGTGCCTCCTCACCCGTCGCTGTGGGGAGTGTAGCGCCTGCTGGACAAATGTGAAGAACCATTTTTTTCGACCTCCGCCACTCGGGCCGCCGCCCGGCGGACCGGGCTCAGGTCAGCAGGTCGTCGCGAAAGCGCGCGGAAAGCGGCTCCCGCGGGTCGAGCCAGATGCCGAAGTAGGCCCGGGCGAAGTCGAGTCCGGGCACCCGGATCAGCTCCTCGCCGTTCTTCAGCAGCCGCGTTCCGTTTCCGGGGTCGTACTCCAGCGCGTACCGGTCCCCGGCCTCCACGTCGCGATACGCTGCGTTGAACGTCTCCAGCCGGTCCGACAGCGCCGCCAGCACCTCGGGCGGCTGCTGCTTCTCCAGCAGGGCGGTTCCGCTCCGGCGAAAGTCATCGCCGCTGATCGACATCAGGTAATGCAATTCCAGGCGCTTGGGAACGTCCGCATCCAGCACATCATCGGGCGCAATGTCCGCCGGCGCGTAGAGGGCACCGGTATAGACCCGGAACACGACCGCGTAGCGGAACAGGCCACCGCCGCGCACGGGCACGTCGGTCCCTCCGATGGCCACCGAGGGGGCAAAATCGACCCCCGAGATGCGGACCGACCCGGTGGCCGGGAGACCGAGCAGCAGGGCGAGAAGGAGCACGGTGGTGGCCGACGCGGCGCGCCGGACCGGCAGGGGGTTGCGGATCATGGGTTGCCTCCTGTGGGAGCGGTGGACATCTCGAGGGACGCCTGCTGCGCCTCGATGCGCTGGCGCAGCGCGCGCTGTGCATCCTCGTCGATCGGGAAGTGCCAGACCAGCGGCATCGCCGCCAGCTTGAACAGCACGGGCAGCCCCGCGTAGGCGAGGGCGAGCACCAGCAGGGCGCCTCCGCTGTTCCCGCCCTCGGTGGAGAATCCCGCGAGTGCGAGCAGCGGAAAGCTGATGCCGACCGCGAGCGCCAGCGCCAGCTTCGTGGCCATGCCCCACAGGCCGAAGAACAGCCCGGCGCGCTCGCCGCCGCCCTCGGCGGTGTCCTGGTCGATCACGTCGGCCTGCATCGCCGCCGGCAGGGCCAGGTCCACGCCCAGGCTCAGGCCCGTGAGCACGGTGATCAGGTAGAACCAGGCGACGTCCCCGGTGCCGAGCAGGGGCACCCAGATGAAGAAGGCGCTCGCCAGCAGCATGGAGATCGTCCAGACCCGGTGCTTGCCCAGCCGCCGGGCCAGCAACAGCCAGGCGGGCAGGGCGGCGATGCCGACGCCGAAGTAGACGAGCAGCAGCGGCCCCGCGTGCTCCGGGGCCTCGAGCACGTGGGTGATGAACAGCAGGAACAGGGTGGCGGGGATCGCGTTCGCGGTGCCGTTCAGCACCCAGGCCAGCACCAGCCGACGGAACGGCCGGTTGTCCCGGAGCAGCAGCAGCCCATGCCGCCAGGCCACGGGCGGGAGGCGGCCGGGGCGCTCGGGAACCGCCAGGATCAGCAGCAGCACCGCCAGCGGCAGCAGCCACCAGAACAGCGTGGCGAGGGCGGCGAGACTGGCGCCGGCGTCGTTCTCGAGTCCGAGCACCGCGGGCATCGCGGCCGCGACCACCGTGCCGGTCACCACGAAGCCCTCGCGCCAGGCGCTGATCCGCGAACGCTCGTGGTAATGGGGCGAGAGCTCCGCACCCCAGGCGAAGTAGGGCAGCGACACCAGTGTCCATCCCAGGTACACCAGCGCGCTGAAGAACAGCAGGTGGAGCGCGCCCACACCCGCGCCCGGCCGGAACAGCATCTCGACGGCCACCAGCAGGATCGGCGTGCCGGCGATGATCAGCGCGCGCCGGCGGAACGGCCCCCGGATGCGGTCGGAGAGGTGGCCGACGATAGGGTCGGTGATCACGTCGAACAGGCGCGCGGCCAGCAGGATGAAGCCGACGGCGGCCAGCCCGATGCCGGTCTGCTCCGCGTAGAAGGTCGGCAGGAACACGAACAGCGGCAGGCCGAGGATGGCCATCGGCAGCCCCGGCAGGCCGTAGGCGGCGAGCCGGGATCGGGCGATGCGGGTCATGTCAGGCCGGGCGCTCGAGGATCGTCTGCATCAGGTCCACGCGCCCGTGGCGGAAGCCGACCTCGCAGTAGGCGAGGTAGTAGCGCCACATGCGCAGGAAGGCGTCACCGTAACCCAGCGCCTGGATGATGTCGGCGGAGCGGCGGACCTCCTCGAACCAGTGGCGCAGCGTGCGGGCGTAGTCCATCCCGAAGAAGTCCTGCTCCCGGCGCTCGAGACCGGCGGCGGCGGCCAGCGTGTTGAATCGCGGCACCGGGGGCAGCATGCCGCCGGGAAAGATGTACAGCTGGATGAAGTCCGCGTTCTCCCGGTAGCGCTCGAAGGCGGCCTCGTCGATGGTGATCACCTGCAGCGCCGCGCGTCCCCCGGGACGCAGGCAGTTGCGGACCTTCTCGAAATAGGTCGGCCACCACTCCTCGCCGACCGCCTCGAACATCTCGATCGACACCACGTGATCGAAGCGCTCGTCGAGGTCCCGGTAATCCTGCAGCCGGAGTTCCACCCGGTCGGACAGCCCGGCCCGCGCCACGCGTTCGCGGGCATACTCGAGCTGTTCCTGCGACAGCGTGATGCCGGTGACCCGGTACCCTTGCCGGGCCGCCGCCTCGGCGAAGCCGCCCCAGCCGCAGCCGATCTCGAGGATGTGGGCCCCGGGTTCCGCGTCCAGCCGTTCCAGCAGGCGCTGGTACTTGCGCTGCTGCGCGGTCTCCAGCGCCTCGTCGCCCTTGCTGAACAGGGCCGAGGAATAGGACATCGTGGTGTCCAGCCACTGCCGGTAGAACTCGTTGCCGAGGTCGTAGTGGAAGCGGATGTTCGCGCGGCTGCCGCGCCGGCTGTTGCGACGCATGCGGTGCCGCAGGCGGTCCAGCCGGCGCTGCCAGGCCGGACGCCGGGCGAGATCGCGCAGCGACCCTTCGTTGTCCACCGAGAACTGGAGCAGGGCCTGCAGGTCCGGCGTGTTCCAGTCGCCGGCAATGTAGCCCTCCGCGAAGCCGATCTCCCCCCGGCGCAGCAGGCGCAGGAGCGCGCGCCACGGTCGGCGGAGGTGCCAGACCGCCTCGCTGCCCGGCAGGCGACCGCCGATCACGATGCGGTTGCCGGCGGCGTCGATCAGGGTGAGCTGTCCGTGCTCGACGGCATTCAGCGCGCGCGCCAGCCAGCGCAGCGGCAACGCGGGGCGGGACGATCCGGCGGTGCTGTCGCCGGGGGTGAAGGAACGGGGTTGGGCCGACATCAGCTGACCTCCTGTACGGGGGGTTCGGGTTTGCGGTGGAACCGGCCACCGCGCAGCCAGATCTTCAGGGCCTGCCAGTGGATCAGGACCATCACCTTGACGGTGGCCCAGGGCATGGTGAGCAGGATACGAAGCAGGTTGCGGTCCGTGAAGTCGAGCGCGCGGCCGGACTGGCTCGCCACCAGCATCAGCTCGTCGTCCTCGAACTCCCGGATCGCGATGCGCAGGCGCGGGCCCGGCTCGTCCAGGCGGAAGACGTAGCGCGGTCGCATGTCGATGAACGGGGACACGTGGAAGTGCTTCGGTTTCTCTCCCTGCACCGGCCACGGGTTCTCTCCGGTGCCCGCCGGGAGCAGGTAGTGGTGATGCTCGCCAAAGGTGTTGCGCACCTCCAGCAGCACGGCGAGGGTCCGGCCATCGCGGTGCTCGCAGTACCAGATGCTGAGGGGGTTGAAGGCGTAGCCGAGGATCCGCGGCATCGCCAGCAGGCGGATGCGCCCGCCCTCGAGATCGATCCCGTGCTCCGCCAGCCGGGCCTCGACCCAGGGGCGCCAGGGCGAACCGTCGCGGCGGCCGTGGTCCCGGGTGTGCAGGCTGAACAGGTTGAAGCGGTTCACCGAGAACCAGCGCGCGCCGCGCGCCACCGTATCGAGCCGATCGATGTCGAACAGCGCGCTGTAGATCCGGTACCGGAACCGGTAGGCCACCGGGAAGAAGCGCTGGTGCATCACCCGGCAGGAGTAGAGCAGGGCATCGCGCATCAGGCGGCCGCCGCGGTTTCCTGCACCGGCATCGGGGTGGCGGGAGTCTCCGCGGTGTCTTCCCACGGCGGCGCACAGCCGAGCCGGCGGGCCACCTCGACCGCGGAGCGCATGCCGTCCTCGTGGAAGCCGAAGCCGGTCCAGGCGCCGGCGATGTAGACGCCGTTCTCTCCCTGGATGCCGGGCAGCCGGGCCTGGGCCTCCACGGCGGCGGCGTCCATCACCGGATGGCGCCAGCGGTATTCGCCGAGCACCGTGGTCGGATGGGGCTCGCGCCACGGGTTGAGGCTGATCATGTAGTCCTGGCGGCGGTCCAGGCGGTGCAGGCTGTTCATGTAGTAGGAGACGGAGACGCGCTGGTCGTCGAGGCCCCGGCGCTGCGTCAGGTAGTTCCAGGAGGCCCACACGCGCCGGGACGCGGGCATCAGCCGCGCGTCCGTGTGCAGCAGCGCGCGGTTGTCCTGGAAGCGGCAGGCGCCCAGGACCGCCGACTGCTCCCGCGTGGGCGTGGCCAGCATCCGGAGCGCGTCGTCCGCGTGGCAGGCGAAGACCACTGCATCGAAGGTCTCGGACCCGGTCGCGGTGGCCACCTGCCAGGAGCCTCCGGCGCGGGTGACCTGCTCGACCCCGCCGTGGCGGACGGTGCCGGTCGGCAACCGCTCGGCCAGGCGCTGCACGTACACGCGGCTGCCCCCGACCACCGTGCGCCACTGCGGCCGCCCCTCGAGGTCGAGCAGGCCGTGATTGCGGAAGAACTCGAGGAACCCGCGCACCGGGAACAGGCGCATCGTCGCCGACGGACAGGACCAGATCGCGGCGGCCATCGGCAGCAGGTAGTCCTCGCTGAAGCCGTGTCCGAAGCGGTGCAGGTCCAGGAATTCTCCCAGTGTGATGTCGGCGAGCGCGTCCTCCGCGAGCAGGCGCTTGCCCAGCCGGTTGAACCGGAGGATGTCGGCGGTCATGCGCAGGAAGCGCGGCCGCAGCAGGTTGCGCCGCTGGGCGAACAGGGTGTTGATGTCGGTGCCCGCGTATTCGATGCCGCCGGGCTGCAGCGAGTAGGAGAACGACATGTCGGTGGGCTGCGTCGCCACCCCGAGTTCCGCGAACAGGCGGGTCAGCAGCGGGTAGTTGCGTTCGTTGTACACAACGAACCCGGTGTCGATGCTGACCGCACCCTGAGGATCGGGAATCTCGACCGTATGGGCGTGCCCGCCCAGAACCGTTTCCTTCTCGAACAGTCTCACCTCGTGGCGTCGCTGCAGGAGCCACGCCGCCGCGAGCCCCGAGACCCCTCCGCCGATGACCGCGATCCGCTGCCGTTCCATGCCCTTGCTCCCCGTGCCGTAAGTCTGGAAATATTTATACACGAATTGTACAATCCTTGTAAACGTTCCCGAGGAGGTTCCCCATGGCTCCAGTCGCCGCAGTCGTCCTGGCCCTCGCCGCATTGCTTCCGGGCGTGGCGCAGTCCGCCAGCTGTCCCGAGAGTCTCGATTTCGAACTGCGGCCGCTGACCGCCGAGGAGCCCGTGCGCCTGTGCGACGCGCACCGCGATCAGGTACTGCTCATGGTGAACACCGCGAGCAAGTGCGGCTTTGTCGGCCAGTTCGAGGGGCTGGAGGCACTGGACGCGGAATTCAGGGATCGCGGCTTCCGGGTGGTCGGCTTCCCGTCGGGCGACTTCCTCAATCAGGAGTACGAGGACGAGGAACGGATCGACAACTTCTGCCGGTCCACCTACGGCGTGCAGTTTCCGATGTACGAGAAGGTGAATGCCTCCCGCGGCAACGCGGCTCCGGGCACCCTGTACCACTATCTCGGCAGCGCCGCCGGCGAGTTCCCGCGGTGGAATTTCCACAAGTACCTGATCGGACGCGACGGCGAGGTGCTCGCGTCCTTCGGCACCCGCGTGCGGCCCGACGACCCCAGCATCCGGGCGGCCATCCGGTCCGCACTCTGATGCCGGTCTGGCCCGAGGAGGTGACCCGCGCGCTGGAACGTTCCGAGGTGGTTGCGATCACCTCGGGGCTGACGGACCTGCGCGACGCGGAGGAGCTGCTCGAGCGGCGTCTGCCGGGGCGCTGGACCCGCATCGAGTGGGGCATGGGTTCGGCCGAGAACCGGGCGCGCTTTCGCGCGGTGCAGCAGGCCTCCGGCCTGTCCATGCTGCCGCTGTTCATCGCCCGCGACGGGTTGGTCGGGGGGCTTCCCGAGTTGCGCCGCCACCTGGGCGCCCCGGATGTCTCCGCACACGGGGCCGCCCCGGCCGCCGGCACCGGGGACCAGGCCTTCCTGCTCCGGGTCCTCGGCTACGGCGGGCTGATCCCCTTCGTCTTCTTCGGGATCGGCGCATGGTTTGGTGGCGGCGACTGGCAGGCCTTCGCCCTGCACGCCCTCGCGGCCTACGCCGCGGTGATCCTGTCGTTTCTGGGCGCGATCCACTGGGGGCTGTCCCTCGCCGATCCCGCTCACCGGGTCTTCGGGCTCGCCGGGCCGGCCTGGGCGGTGATGCCGTCGCTCGCCGCGTGGGCGGCCCTGCTGCTGCCGAAGACCGCGGGGCTGATCGTCCTGCTGCTGCTGTTTCCACTGGTGCTGTGGGTGGATCGCGCAAGCCTGCGCGCGACACCGTTGCCACCCGGTTACCTTACGCTCCGCGGACATTTGACGCTGGGCGCAGTGGTTTCCCTACTATCTGGCACACTCGCCAGCCTGACCATCCAGTGACGGCCCGTGCCGCACGCCGTAAACCGAGGAAACGAACATGACCGCCGCGACCCGACCGATCAAGATCAACCAGGAGCAGGCCGACGAGGCCCATGCACCCGTCGCCAGTGTGGAGACGATGTCCTCCCACTACCGTGAAATCCTCAGCGGACTTGGAGAGGACGTGGGCCGCGAGGGGCTGGTCGACACCCCGACCCGGGCGGTGAAGGCCCTGAAGTACCTCACCCGGGGCTATGCGATGGATCTCGACGAGATCGTGAACAACGCGCTGTTCAGCTCCGACAACGACGAGATGGTGCTGCTGAAGGACGTCGAGCTTTACTCGCTGTGCGAGCACCATGTATTGCCCGTGATCGGCAAGGCGCACGTCGCCTACCTGCCCAACGGCCGCGTGATCGGTCTTTCCAAGATCGCCCGCATCGTGGACATGTTCGCCGCCCGCCTGCAGATCCAGGAGAACATGACCCGCCAGATCGCCGAGGCCCTGATGGACGTCACCGGTGCGCGCGGCGTCGGGGTGGTGGTCGAGGCGCGGCACATGTGCATGACCATGCGCGGCATCGAGAAGCAGCACAGCTCGATGACCACGTCGGTGATGCTGGGGGCCTTCCGCGAGGACCCGCGCACCCGCGAGGAATTCCTCGACCTGATCCGGCGCTGATCCGCGCTCCGGTCGCGTCGTCGGCCCGGCGGCGCCGGGCCGACGCGAATCGTGTGCTGTGGTATGCGTCCACGTCCGCATGAAGGGTTTGACGCGCACCACGCCGGGTGTTACGAGTACATGGGGGCAGGCCGGCAATCCAGCGACGCTGGGAGCGCCGGGCACCGGGCTGTCCCGACTCGTCCCTGGAGAGAGGATCATGACTCAGAACAGCACACTCCGGCGTATCGGCCTTCCCGCCCTGCTGGGTTTCGGCCTCGTCGCGTTTGGCCCGGTGCAGGCGATCGATTTCGGCGACATGATGAGCCCCGGCCGCTGGTTCGGCGAGACCGACGGGGATCGGGACTACCAGGAACCCTATTACGGTCCCGGATCCCGGACACCGTACCGTGGCCCGGAGCCGTACGGGCAGCAGCAACCCTTCGGGCAGCAGTGGGGGCAGCAGCCGTTCGG
>NZ_JAWLHP010000041.1:0-2285 GCF_041690275.1 Thioalkalivibrio sp. | reverse complement strand
CAGCAGCCGTTCGGTCAGCAGCCGTTCGGCCAGCAGCCCCCGGGCCAACCCCCGGGACAGCAGCCCTACGGTGCTGCACCCTTCGACCCACCGGGTGCGCCGACCGAAGGTCTTCCGGAGTGGACCGATCCCGGCGTGCGCGAACCCGCGCCGCCGTCCCCCGGCATGGGTTATGGCTATCCGGGTTACAGTGTCCCGGGACGGCAGTGGGGTATGCCGTCCGTTCCCGACGAGCGCATGCAGCAGCGGATGCGCGAGCTCGAGCAGCGCATCGACGAACTCGAGCGCCGGCGTCCGGAGCCGCGGCGCCCTGCGCCAAGGGAATACCGCCAGCCGGAGTTTCCGCCAACGGATCGCGGCCAGCCGGAGTTTCCGCCAGCGGATCGTGGCCAGCGGGAGTTCCCGCCGGCGGATCGCGGCCAACCCGAGTTCCCGCCGCTCGAGCGGGAGCAGCCGGGCTATCCGTCGATGGACCGCTGAAGCCGGATGCGTCCAGCGAATGCCCGCTCGCGGCGGAGTTGTCCCGCAAGCGGGGGCGTTCATCTGCAGGGGTGGCGCGGTGCCATGACCGCGAGCATTGACCCGAAACCGACGCCCTGCGCGCTGGGATCTGCGGGGCGGCCCGCGGCCACATCCGGACCCCGATGGGCGCCATGAGATTCCTTCCCCGGATCGCCTTCCTGGTCGCGCTCGCCGGCGCGGCCCTGCTGCTGATCTCCGGGCCGGGCGTCCGGCTGGAACTGTGGGAGTTCCCGACCGGTTTCCGGATGATGCGCTGGGCCACCTTCCTCGGCCTTGGCGGACTGGCCCTGGTCCTGATCGTGGTGCTGGTTCCCGGGCTGCGGCGCTCGGCGATCGGCTGGTGGGTGCCGGCGCTGCTGTTGGCGGCAGTCTCGGTGTATCTTCCGTGGCAGGCCCTGGAGAGCGCGCGGCAGGTACCGCCGATTCACGACATCACCACCGACACGGTTGACCCACCGGCCTTCGTCGCGCTGCGCGAGGTGCGCGCCCGGTACCCGAACCCGAGCGATTATCCCGGCGAGGAGGTCGCGCGCCAGCAGCGCGAGGCCTATCCCGATCTCGACACCCTGCGTCTGGCGGAACCCGCCGAACGGGGCTTCGAGCGCGCCCTCGACGCCGCGCGCGAGATGGGCTGGGAGATCGCCGCCGTCGACCCGGAAGACGGCCGCATCGAGGCCACGGCCACCACCTTCTGGTACGGCTTCCGGGACGATGTGGTGATCCGCGTCCGCGCCGACAACGCGGAGAGTCTCGTCGATGTGCGATCCGTGTCGCGGGTCGGCCGCAGCGACGCCGGCGCCAACGCCCAACGCATCCGCAGCTACCTGGAACGCCTCGAAGACCCGGGGTAGGGTGGGCCAGGCGCGGCGGGCCCACCGTCCCGCCCCTCGCCGGCGCGCCCGCCGGAACCGACGCGCGGTACCCTATAGCGCCGCCCCGACGAGGTCCCCGCCCTGGACGCCTTTCTGCTGAACGAGATCCTGATCGCATTGCTGATCGTGACCCTCGCGGGCCTCGTTCACGGCACCTTCGGTCTCGGGTTCCCGATGGTCGCGACGCCGGTGCTGGCACTGCTGACCGACGTTCAGACCGCGATCCTGCTCACGCTGGCACCGAACATCGCGGTGAACCTCTGGAGCATGCTGCGCGGGGGCAATCTCTCCGAGAGCGTCGGCCGCTTCTGGCCGGTCGCGGTGTGGATGCTGATCGGCTCGGCGGTCGGAACGGCGATCCTGGTGGCGATGGACCCCAATCCCTTCCGCCTGCTGCTCGCCGCCGTGATCCTGCTGTACCTGAACAGTGAGCGCCTGAAGCGACTGGACTGGAGCTTCATCCCGCGCCATCCGCGGCGCGCCGGAGCGAGCGCCGGCCTCCTTGGTGGTGTGCTCGGGGGCACCGTGAACGTGGGTGGCCCCATGCTGATGATCTATTTCCTGGAGATGCGGGTGCCGCCGCTGGTACTGGTGCAGGCGATCAACCTGGCCTTCCTGCTCGGCAAGAGCACCCAGGCCGCGACCTTCGCCGCCTTCGGCCTCCTGCCGCTGACGCTGGTGCTGGTGTCGCTGCCGCTCGGGGCGATGGCGCTGGTCGGCCTGCGCAGCGGCATGTGGCTGCGCGAGCGCTTTTCCACCGATGCCTACCGGGGGTGGCTGCGTGGTCTGCTCTGGGTGCTGGCGGGGTTGCTGGTGGTGCAGTTCGTCCGCGATCTCTGACCACCGGTGTACACCTCGCGCGTAGGGTGGGCCAAGCGCAGCGGGCCCACC
>NZ_JAWLHP010000040.1:20672-28462 GCF_041690275.1 Thioalkalivibrio sp. | reverse complement strand
TGTGGGAGCGGCCTCTGGCCGCGATCGATGGCCCGATGCACCCAAGGCAACGCCGCATCGCGGCTGGAAGCCGCTCCCACCACCACCATCCCCCTGTGGAAGGCCGGCCCTCCGGCGTTTCCGGTGCCTGATCATGCAGCGGGGCGATGTCCCCTTTCATGGCCGCGGTTTTTGCCTGGAGCCGGGATCGCGTAGTCTTATGTGCGGCCCGAAATGACTCAACGGACCCCACCATGAGCGACGACAGCCTGCAATTGTCCGGAGACCTGATCCAGAGGCTTCAGGACGTACTGATCGAGGCCGATCCCCGCGCGCGCGAGCCGATCGTTGGCGTGCAGTACCTTGCCGCCGTGATCGGCTACCTGGTGGCACAGATGCCGGAGCCGGTCGCCCAGCGCAAGGACTACCTCGCGCAGTTGGCCGAGTTCACGGACTCGGTGTTCGTGGATGTCGAGAGCCGCAAGCAGTCGGGGCCGCCGTCGCAGCCTCCCCAGGCCGCCTCCGGCGTGTGGCGACCGGGCGACCCCTGACGCGCTGACGCGCATCGGGAGCGGCCTGACCGGTCACTGCCCGCCGGGCGCGATCGCGAGGCGGTTCCATTCCGCCGGCAGCCGATCCGGCGCATGTGTGACCAGACCCACGCGACGGTCCTCGAGCCAGGGAGTGATGCGCTCGAGGATGCGACGCTCCAGCGGGGCGTCCAGCCCGGCGAAGGGCTCGTCCAGCAGCACCACCGGCGGTTCGCGCAGCAGCAGCCGGGCGAGTGCCAGCCGCCGCGCCTGTCCCCCGGAAAGACGCCGGCCCCGTTCGCCGGTGCGGTAGGCGAGGCCGGAACCCTCGCGGCGCAGCGCAGCCGCCAGTTCCACCGTTTCCAGGGCCTCCCACAGACGCTGATCCGGCAGCTCCGGCAACCCCAGGCGCAGGTTCGTGGCGACGGTATCGTCGAGCAGTGCGGTCTGCTGCGGGAGATAGCCGATCGCCCGGTAGCGCACCGCCTCCGGCCATTGCTCGAGCCGGCGTCCCCCCAGCATCACCGAACCCCGCAGCGGCGGGCGTTCGCCGGCCAGCGTCTCGAGCAGCGTGGTCTTCCCGCGCCCGCTTGCCCCGTGGATCACCAGCGGCTGCCCGATCTCGAGTACGAACGCGAGCCCGGCCGCCAGCGGGGGGTGTTCCGCAAATCCCACGGCCAGTTCTTCGACCTTGACCGCGGCGTCCGCGGGCAGGTCCCCGGATCGGGCGGACGACTGCACGGGCGCGGCGCTGGCATCTGTCGGCGCCACGCCGAGGCGGCGCAGGCGGGAGGCGGCCTGCAGGCTCTCGCCGCTGCGCCACAGTGCGCCGGGCAGGCTGCTCAGGGCCTCGTTCAGCCCCAGGGTCATCAACGCCAGCAGCACCGCGACCGGAGCGCTGACCAGCCCGTCTTCATGCCACCCCAGCGCCAGCGCGAGCATCGCCAGCGCGCTGAGCGCAACCAGGGCCTGAACGGCCTGGTCCGCGCCCAGCGCGACCCGTTCCTGCAGCAGCACCGCGCCCGCCTGCTCGCGCTCGCGGCGCTCGAGGTCGGCCCGGTATGGCCCCGTGCGGCGGTAGGCGAGCAGGTCGGCGAGGCCGCCGAAGTAGTCGAGCAGGGCGACCCGCTCGCGGGCCCGCCGCTCCACCAGGGCCCGGCTGCGGGCCTGCCCGGCGCGGGCGGCGAGAACGGAGGCGGCCAGCGTCAGCCCGGCGGCACCGGCGATCAGCAGGGGCGCCGGCCAGGGTGCGAGCCATCCGGCAAGGGCTGCGGCGCCCAGCACCGCCAGCGCCGCCGCCGCCAGCGGACCGGTGATTCGCAGCGGCACCCCGTCCAGCGTGTCGATGTCGGCGATCAGGCGTTGCTGCAGGTCGCCGCTGCGCATCCGCCGCTGGGCCTCCAGCGGCAGCCGCGCGATGGCCGTGAAGCTGGCACTGCGCAGGTCCGCGAGCACGCGCAGCACGGCCTCGTGTCCGACAACGCGCTCACCGTAGCGGGCCAGCGTGCGCAGCAGGGCGGCGGCACGGATACCGGCGGACGGAGTGAACAGATCGAGACCGAGCAGCAGGCCAGCACCGGCCAGACCCGCAGCCGTGATGAACCACCCCGACAGAGCCAGCAGTGCAATGGCCGCGGTCCAGGTCAGCGCCAGCAGCAGGTAGGCGAGGGCCGTCCAGCCCCGGCGCCGCCGGAACAGGCGGTGCAGGAAGGACAGGTCAGACATGGCTGTCCCCCTGCAGCCGGCCCTCGGCCAGACGGACGATCCGTCCGAGTCGGCGGTAGACGGACTCGTGGTGCGTTGCCACCAGCACGGTGATCTCCCGTGCGCGTGCGTGCGCAAGCAGGCGCGTCAGCAGATCGTCCTCGGTCTGTGGGTCGAGCGCGCTGGTGGGTTCGTCGAGCAGCCAGAGGCGGCTTCCGGACAGCAGTGCGCGCGCGAAGGCCACGCGTTGGGCCTGTCCGCCCGACAGCCCGCGGCTGTCCTCGCCGATGGGCGTGTCCAGGCCGTGCGGAAGCGTCGGGTCGTCGGGGCGCAGGCCGGCTGCTGCCATTGCCGCGCGGAGTTCCGGATCGGGGGTGTGTGCCGGTGCCCCGAGCAGCAGATTTTCCCGCAGGCTGCCGTGGAACAGATGAACGCGCTGGCCGATCCAGGCGAAGGGGCGGGCGTCGGCGCCGATCGCGACGGATCCGGAATCGGCCTGGACGAAGCCCGCGCAAAGGGCCAGCAGCGTGGACTTGCCACTGCCGGACGGACCCACCACCGCGGTCTGCTCACCGCGCGAGATGTCGAGATCCACCCCGCACAGGGCGGGTTGGATTTCCGGTTCGTAACGCACGGTGACGTTGTGCAGCCTCAGCAGGGTCGGGTCGGAGGCCGGGCGCAGCGCTGCGCCCGGGTGCCCGGTGTCCGGCGGAGGTTGAAGCAGGGGCGACAGTTCGGCCCCCACCGCGATCGCGCCGGCACGGTCGTGGTAGCTCTGCGCGAACTGGCGCAGCGGCTGGAAGTACTCCGGCGCGAGCAGCAGCACGAACAGGCCGGAGAACAGGGTCAGTTCTCCGGCCGGGCCGAACTCCAGAAAGCCCAGCAGTGCGAAGCCGACGTAGATCGCAACGAGGCCGATCGCGACCGCGCTGAAGAATTCCATCACCGCCGAGGACAGGAAGGCGACCCGGAGCACGCGCATGCTGAGCCGCCGGTAGCCGTCCGCCGCCTCGGCCACGTCCCGCTGCGCCGCCTCCAGCGCGAGGCTGCGGCGGAGCAGATCCAGGGCGCGGATACGGTCCAGGAAGTGCCCGGCCAGCCGGTTCTGACGCTCCTGCTGGGCCTGATGGATCTGCTCGCTGCCCATCCCGATCAGCGCCATGAAGACCGGGATCAGGGGGGCGGAGAGAAGCAGTAGCAGGCCAGCGACCCAGTCCTGGCTGAAGGCCGCCGCAAGCAGCAGCGCGGGCACGGCGATCGTCAGGCCCAGTGCCGGAAGGTAGCGCGCGTAGTACCCCGCCAGCGCATCGACCTGTTCCTGGTACCGGCTCGCCCAGGACCCCGAGTGACCCCGGTGCGCGAGGTGTACGGGTCCGAGGCGGGACGCGGTGGCGATCAGTCTCTGCCGCAGGTCGGCGCGTACCGCGAAGGCGAGCTGCTGGCCGCTCCAGTCGCGCAGGGCCTGCAGCCCGTGGCGCAACAGCACGGCCAGCACCGCTGCGCCGAGCCACGGCCAGGCCGGAGCCGCCCCTTGACCGAACAGCGCGAGGTGGATCGACCATGCAACGGCCGCGGCCAGGGCCACGGTCGCGAGGCCGGCGCCTGCGCCGGCGAGCCAGGCGAGATGCAGCCAGTGGCGGTGTGGTTGCAGCAGCGTGCGCAGGAACGCCCGGGGGGGCGGAGCAAGGTCTGTCGACGCCCCGTCGCCGGGCTCAGTCGAGGGGTTCATCTTCGCGCCGTGCACTTGCCCCCTCCCCGTTCCCGTTCCCGCCGGCACATGTGGGGGAGACGGGCCGGGGGCAAGGGCGGGGAGGCGAGCTCCGTGTCAGTGATATCCCGCGTCCGCGCGCACCTTGCCCCGGAAGACGTAGTAGGTCCAGGCGGTGTACATCAGCACGAAGGGCACCACGAAGAGCAGGCCGATCAGCAGAAAGAGCTGGCTCTCCGGCGCCGAGGCGGCGTCCCGGAAGGTGTAGCTGGGCGGTACCACGTAGGGCCACTTGCTGAACAGCAGTCCGGCGTAGAAGAGGGCGAACAGCGCGATGGTCGAGATGAATGGCATTGCCTCGTTGTCGCGGCCGAGCGAGCGCCACAGGCGGGCCGCGACGAGAACCGTCCCCGCCGGCAGCAGCCAGAGCCAGGTCAGGTTGTCGAACCAGCGGCTGCGCACGTACTCGTCGACCAGCGGCGTCCACAGGCTGACGATCACGAAGAAGACCATCATCGCCGCCAGCAGGCGGTAGGCCCAGCGACGGGCCCACTGCTGGGTCTCGCCTTCGGTCTTCAGCAACAGCCAGGTCGCTCCCAGCAGGCCGTAGCCGACCACCATGCCGAGGCCGGTCATGACCGTGAAGGGCGTGAGCCAGTCAAGCGGACCCCCGACGAACCGGAAATCCTCGGTCGCGAAGCCCTGGATGAAGGTGCCGACCACCGCGCCCTGGGCGAAGGTCGCGACCAGCGAACCACCGAAGAAGGCCAGGTTCCAGATGCCGCGTCGCTCGGGGGCCGCCTTGAAGCGGAACTCGAAGGCCACGCCGCGGAAGATCAGGCCCGCGAGCATCAGGAACACCCCGATGTAGAGCGCGGGCAGGAAGACCGTGTAGACCAGCGGGAAGGCGGCGAGCAAACCCGCTCCGCCAAGCACCAGCCAGGTCTCGTTGCCATCCCAGACAGGGGCCACGGAGTTCATCATGAGGTCCCGGTCCTGTTCCGAGCGCGCGAAGGGGAACAGGATGCCCACGCCGAGATCGAAGCCGTCGGTCAGCACGTACATCAGCACGCCGAAGCCGATGATCAGTACCCATAGAATCGTGAAATCGAACATTGTGCCTCCTCCCTAGGTGGCCTGTTCGGCCGCTTCGTCCAGCGGGGTGTCGGCCGCGGACAGCGGACGCTTCGGACGCCCGTTCGTGTCCGGAAGCCCCTCCGGGTCGTCGGGCATGCCCTGGCGCACGATCCGGGTCAGGTAGTAGACGCCGGCGGTGAAGACCAGCGCGTAGACCACGATGTAGCCGATCAGTGTGAACAGCGCCATGCCGCCGGTGAGGCTCGGTGTCAGGCCGTCCTGCACGGTGATCACCCCGTAGAGCACGTAGGGCTGCCGGCCGATCTCGGTGACGAACCATCCGGCCAGCACCGCCACGAAGGGCAGCGGGATCATCAGGGTCAGCGTGCGGAGCAGTGCCGGGCTGTCCAGCACCCGTCCGCGGTAGAGCCGCCAGGCGCCCCAGAAGGCCACGCCGATCATCAGGATGCCGATGCCGACCATCACCCGGAACGACCAGAAGACGATGCCGACCGGGGGCCGCTCTTCGGCCGACCACTCCTCCAGGCCGCGCACCTCCCCGTCCAGTTCGTGGGTCAGGATCAGGCTGGCCAGCTTCGGGATGCCGATCTCGAAGTGGTTGGTCTCGTTCGCTGCATCCGGAATCGCGAACAGCAGCAGCGGCAGGCCCTGCTCGGTCTCCCAGGCGCCCTCCATCGCGGCCACCTTCGCGGGCTGGTGCTCCAGGGTGTTCAGCCCGTGAAAGTCCCCGATCACCAGCTGCGCCGGTGCGGCAATGGCGAGCATCACCAGGGTCATCTTCAGTGCCCGCCGGCTGGCGGTGACCGCGTGACCGCGAAGCAGGTACCAGGCGGAGACGCCGGCCACAACGAAGCCGCCGGTGAGCAGCGAGGCGACCGCCATGTGCGTGAAGCGGTACGGGAACGAGGGATTGAAGATGGCCTCCAGCCAGCTGGTCACGTGCACCATCCCGTCGCGCAGCTCGAACCCGGCGGGCGTCTGCATCCAGGAGTTCGCGGACAGGATCCAGAAGGACGAGATGAAGGTGCCCACCGCCACCATCACCGCGGCGAAGAGGTGAACGCCCGGGGGAACCTTGTTGCGCCCGAACAGCAGCACGCCGAGGAAGGCGGCCTCGAGGAAGAAGGCCGTCACGACCTCGTAGGCGAGCACCGGCCCGAGGAAGTTGGCGCTGCGGTAGGAGAACTCGCTCCAGTTCGTGCCGAACTGAAAGGCCATCACCAGCCCCGACACCACGCCCATTCCGAAGACCACCGCGAAGATCTTGATCCAGAACTGCGAGAGCCGTGCCCAGTGCGGGTCCCGGGTGCGGTAGGCGATCGCCTCCAGCAGCGCGATGTAGGTCGCGAGCCCGATCGTGAAGACCGGAAAGATCGCATGGAAGGAGACGACAAAGGCGAACTGGATGCGTGAGAGGAGGAGCGGATCGAATTCCATGAGCGGTCTCCGCGGAGCTGGTGATGGCGCTGATGATGAGGCACCGGGCTGACGGTGAGCATATTATCGGTTTGGAATATTCCGATTGCTACCGTCCCCGGCCACAGTGATGTCTCCGATGATGTAGTTGCAAACAATTCGCGTTAGCGATAACCTGATACCCACTTCAGCTGCTCGCCGGTTTTGGCCATGTACATCTGTGTCTGCAAGGGAGTCCGGGAGAGGGATATCCGTGAGCTCGCGACGACCGCCCCGCAGGTTCGCATGCGCGATCTGCGGGTGCGGCTCGGGGTCTGCTCGGAGTGCGGCAAGTGCGGCAAACGCGCGCTGGGTCTGCTGCGGGATCAATGCGAAACCGCAGTGAATCTGGACCTTCAACCGCAGGAATGATACTGAATACAGGGCAGCGGGGTGCGCCGGCGCGTACCCCGCTGTCTCGTCGCGCCTCCCGGATTGTTCCCGGGGGCCTCCCCAGAAAGACATTCCAGGAGTCCGGCATGAAGGGTGATCAAGAAGTTGTCCGCTATCTGAACCTCGCATTGAAGAACGAGCTGACCGCCATCAACCAGTACTTCCTGCACGCCCGCATGTTTCGCGACTGGGGGCTCAAGAAGCTGGATGAGTACGAATACGGCGAATCCATCGACGAGATGAAACACGCCGACTCGCTGATCAACCGCATCCTGTTCCTGGAGGGTCTGCCGAACCTGCAGGACCTGGGCACGCTGCGCATCGGCGAGAACACCAAGGAGATCCTGGAGTGCGATCTCGCGATGGAGATGGAAGCGATCCCCCTGTACCGCGAGGCGGTTGCCCACTGCGAGCAGGTGAAGGACTTCGTCACCCGGGACCTCCTGCAGGGTATCCTGGAGAGCGAGGAGGAACACGTGGACTGGCTCGAGACCAATCTTGCGCTGATTGAGCGGGTCGGTCTGCAGAATTACGAACAGAGCCACATGGGCAGTGCCGACTGAGGGTCGGTAGCCATGCCGCTGGCGCCCGTCCGTGCCGATGACCGACACCCGTGCGTCACGCAGCCTGCGCCCGTCGATGCTTGCGGCGGGGGTGGCGGCCAGCCTGCTGCTGCACGGTGCGGTCGTGGGTGGTCTGCTGCTCTGGCAGGCCGGAGAACCCGAACTGGAATTCGGGCGCGGGGGTATGGAGACCACCTGGATCGAGTTGGGGGAGTTCGCGCTTCCCCCGGGCGTCCCGGGCACGGTTCCGGCTCCGGAGCCGCCGGACCTTGCGGCCCCGGAACCGGAGCCCGAACCGGAGCCCGAACCGGAGCCCGAACCGGAGCCCGAACCGGAGCCCGAACCGGAGCCCGAACCGGA
>NZ_JAWLHP010000040.1:12303-20572 GCF_041690275.1 Thioalkalivibrio sp. | reverse complement strand
CCCGAACCGAAGCCCGAACCGAAGCCCGAACCGAAGCCCGAACCGAAGCCCGAACCGAAGCCCGAACCGAAGCCCGAGCCGGAACCCGAACCGAAATCCGAGCCCGAGCCGGAACCGGAACCGCGTCCCGAGGCGCGTGAGGAGACCTCGCGGGCCGGACCACGGGTGGGCGAACGACCGGTTCCGGGCGCGTTGGAGGAAGGGGCGGGCGAGTCCTTCGAGGAACCGGGTTTCGGGGCCGCCTACCTGAACAATCCGCCACCCGAATACCCGCGGATCTCGCAGCGGCGCAGGGAGGAGGGCACCGTGGTGCTGTGGGTGTCGGTCGCCGCCGACGGACGCCCGGTCAACTGGCGGGTGGAACGCAGCAGCGGCCACGAGCGCCTGGACGATGCGGCACTCGAGGCCGTCTCCGGGTGGCGCTTCGAGCCGGCCCGGCAGGGTGGCCGTCCAGTCGCCGCCTCCGTGCTGGTGCCGATGGAATTCCGGCTGCAATGACGATCACAACGCGTTAAGGGCACGACATGAACGACCCGAATATCCTGTACGTCTTCTACCACGGCGATCCGGTGCTGATCGGCGTCTTCGTCACGCTGCTGGTGCTGTCGATCGCGACCTGGGCGATCGCCGCGACCAAGGGCATCAGCCTGGTCGAGACCCGGCGTGCGAACCGGCGGTTCCTGCAGGGCTTCTGGAACGCGGACAGCCCGCAGGCGTTGCGGGATGTGGTCTCCAGCGGACCCGGTCCGCTGGCCGAGATGGCCCGGGATGGCTGGCACGCCACCGAGACCTATCCCGGACGCCACGACTCGAGCCCCCAGGGCGAGCAGCGCCTGGAGGACCACATGATCCGGATGATCCGGCAATCGCTGGACCGCCAGCAGCTGCGCATGCAGGCGGGACAGACGCTGCTCGCGTCGGTGGGCAGCCTGGCTCCGTTCATCGGCCTGTTCGGCACCGTCTGGGGGATCCACAACGCGCTGATCGAGCTGTCGATTCTGGAGAGCGTCTCGATGGAGCTGGTCGCTGGTCCGCTCGGGGAAGCGCTGGTCGCCACCGCCGCCGGCCTCGCCGCAGCCATCCCCGCGGTCGCGTTCTACAACCTCTTCAACCGCTTCAACCGGCTGCTGCAGCAGGATCTCGAGGCCTTTGCGCACGACCTGCATGCCTACCTGATGCATTCCGGCCACGCGCCGGGCGCGGCGGGCCGACAGACCGGCGCGTTCCCGCTGCCGGGCAGTGGCACCGAGCCGACTCGGCAGGGTGCCTGACCATGTCCTTCGGGCGCCTGGGCAACATCAACGAGCCGATGTCGGAGATGAACGTGATTCCGCTGGTGGACGTGATGCTGGTGCTGCTGGTGATCTTCATCGTCACCGCGCCGGCGATCACGCATTCGGTGCAGCTGGAACTGCCGCGCGCGAGCAGCACGCCGAGCGAACAGACGGTCGACAGCGTCACCCTCGCACTGGACGCCACCGGGCGGTTGTACTGGGATAACGCCCCGATCGACGATGCGGCGCTGTTCGGGCGCCTGCGCGATGCGGTAGCGGCCAACCCCGAACTCGCGGTCTATCTTCGCGCCGACAGGGACACCCGCTACGAAACGCTGGCCCGGGTGATGGCCGATGCCAGCCGGGCCGGTGTCGCCCGGCTCGGCTTCGTCTCGCAACCGGAGGCGAACTGATGCCATCCGACCCGGGGAGCCGTGGCCGGATACACACCGGCGGGATCGTCCGCTCGCCTGCCAGGATCGGATGATCCGGGATCGGGTGCCCGAACGATCGCGGTGACCGGCGCGACCCCCCTAAGGAAGCGCTGAATAGAGCCATACTGGCTTTCTCGGCGCACACTGCGCTGCACAGATGATTTGCAGCTTGCTTCAGAATCAACCACCTGCGGCGGTCGATTCTGGCGCCACTTCCGTGTGCCGCAGGGAAACGCCGATAAATCAGCGTTTCTCTGAATCCGGAAGCGGCCGAAGGGCGGGCAAAACGAAGTGTCCACCGCAGATCGCCGTGGCCGGGGTGGGCCTGCTGCGCTTGGCCCATGCCATGCCGAAGGGCGGCTCGCGACGGGAGTGAAGGGGATTTTCCCCCTGACGGTTCCGTGAACCAATGGCCGAGTCCTGCGGGTGCGGTCCCGGGTTGACCTGGCGACACCGGGTTGGATCACCGCGCTTCTTGACTCGAAAACAATAATGCGTATCATTCCAGGTGCAGCGGGAACGACGCCTGCTGCGCGACCTCTCCAGACGCCTCCTTCGCTGGGATTGCTGCTCAGCCCGCCGCCGCGCTTGACGGTCCGCCAGCCAGGCAGCCCTTTTTTTCCCAGCTCATCCGCCATTCCCGGACGACCGCACGATGCCGGCGCCCCAGGAGGGATTCGTGTCGCGTGAACTGCGCCGGATCGCCAGGGCTCGCCCCGGTGGCGGCTCGGATCATCAGTCGACCCCTCCCAATACCCAGATCCGGGCTCGCGCAGCATGGGTGACAGAAGGCCCGCGAGGCAGGGTTGACATGGGTGATCAATAACAGTAATCATTCTCATTAAGGCTCGTGTTTGAGTCGAACTCGGCCCAACGCCAGCCAGCGTGGAGCCCGTCACAGGGCGCCACGCATCGCCAGCAGGATGGTCTCGCCGCCAACAACCCGGGAGCAAGCTATGTCCTGCAAACCACTGCCCGCGATCACGCGCGCCACCCTCGTCTCAGGTCGCCTCCTCATCCGAACACCACGTGCCGCTCTGATGCCGGGCGCGGGGGGTGGCGCCGCAAACCCGGAACACGATTCGCGGGCGCGGGGGGTGCGGTGATGGAGATCCACCGGTTCGTTTCCAGGGGTTCGGCCTGGCCCGTCGCGACCGCGCAGCTTCCGGCGCTGCTGGAAGTGGTGGATGAGCGGCAGATCCCCGTGGAGTTCTCCCTGGATCCGGGAAGCGGCCAGGTGTCGGTTCAGGCCGAATCCGTGCGATATCGCTCGAATGGCCCGCGACTGGTGCTGGACGCGGCCGGGAGCCGGATCCGGATCGATCTGGAACGCGTGGTGGAGGCGCGGGTGGTCAGTCGTGCACAGGGATCTCGCAGACGCCTGGGCGTGCAGCTGCTCGGAGCGGACGGAACGGTGCTGCTGGCGCTGACGGGACCGGAGGCGGGCTCCGGTCTCGCGTCCGATGTCTGGCAGCTGGTGGTCGAGGCGATGCTCCCGACCGGTGGCAGGGGTGAGCGGCACCGTTCTTCGCCGTCCGCTCCGGGATGGGGCGGGTGGACGGGCCTGGCCACCACCGGGCCAGCGTCCGGCCGCTGGCAGCCGGTATCCACCTGCCTGATGGAGGGAGGCCCGCTGTCGTCTTTCACCGTGCGGGGATCCTGATCTTTGATCGACCGGCAACGCGCCACGAAACGGTTAGCGGAGGAGACCACATGACACCATGGCTGCAGATCCCGTTGCTCTTCGTGCTCTCGCTGGGCTTCGCCGGCCTGGCCCTGATGACCTCGTTCCGCGTGCACCGCCGGCTCCTGGAGGACGCGGGCACCCTGTCGGCGCTGGGTGCGCGGCTCGGAATGCGCTACCGCGTGCTGGGAGCGCCCTACCTGTCGCTGCCGGAACCCTTCGTCGTTCACGAGCGGCCCGGCACTGCAGCGGAGAACAGTCTGGCGGAGCGCAGCCTCGTGAGTTCCGGGACGGGCGGTCTGCCTGCCGTGTTCGAATACGCGACCTACCGTGACGGAAGGGGTTTGCGCCGAGCGGCCGCTCCGTTCGTGGTCCTGGCGGCGCAGGTCTCGACCGAGCTGCCGGCCTTCCGCCTGCGCCCGCGGTGGTGGCTCGACAAGCTCCTCGGTTCGAGGATTGGCGGCGCCATCGCCCGGCGTCTTCCCGATGCATGGGTTCTGCACCGTGATGCCGCGCTGCTGCCGGACGAGTGGAAGGATCGCCTCGACTGGCGCTTGCTGCAGGCGTCGGGGCTCTGGATTCAGGTCTCCGGATCCACTGTGTACCTTGCACTGCCGCCCCGGATTGGAAGCCCCAGCGGGTTCTGCGTTGGTGCGATCGAGGAGCTGGGGCGCCGTGCGATCCCCCTCCTCTGGCATCTCGGATCGCCCGACGCCACCCGGTTGCAGCGCCTCGTCCGGATGCAGGCATTCAACGCACTGCCGGCACGGAACTGACGCCCCCTGTCCAGGGACCCAACCGGGGACAGATTTGTAAATCTGTCCCCCGTCTACCCGGTCCCCGTCCCTCGGCGCCACCACTGCGCAGGAGTCAGAAACTGCCGAAGAGCGTGCCGAGCCCGATCAGCAGCAGCAGGGACAGAAACGGGGCCAGCATCGCGACCATGGCCAGATCGAAATAGGCCTGGCGGTGCGTGAGACCGGCGATCGCGAGCAATGTGATCACCGCGCCGTTGTGGGGCAGGGTGTCCAGCCCTCCGGTGGCCACCGCGGTGACCCGGTGCAGCAGGTCCGGGTGGATGCCGGCGGCCCGGGCCATCTCCAGGTAGGTGTCCCCCAGGGTCGACAGCGCGATGCTCATGCCACCCGATGCGGAACCCGTCATGCCCGCGAGCACGTTCACCGCGATGGCCAGCGAGATCAGCGGGTTGTCGCCGCCGAGCTGTATCACGCTGTCGCGGATCAGCAGGAAGGCGCTCAGCGACGCGATCACCGCGCCAAAGCCGACCAGGCTCGCGGTATTGAAGATCGGGACCAGCGACGCGTTCGCCCCGTTGTCGAGGCTCTGCTTCAGCTGCGGGAGCCTGCGCCAGTTCATGGCCACCAGCAGCAACAGCGCCGACACCAGCCCGGCGATCACGGCCCAGATGCCGCGCACCTCCTCGACGTCCGTCTCCCCGTACACAGGCAGGGCAAGGAACTCGGTGTCCATGCGCGGGATCACCACGAAGGTGAACAGCAGGTTCACCGCGATCACGGTGACCAGCGGGAGCAGCGCGACCGGGAACGACGGCGGCCCCACCGGCGGTTTCTCCACCGGCAGCTCCATCAGGTCGAAGCCCTCGCCGGCCGCCTTCTCCCGCAACTCGCGGTCCGGCGCGAATGCGGCGTCCGGATGGTCGCCGTAGCCCTCGTGCGCGAGCCTGCGCGCCCGGTGCTGGAGCCACAGCATGCCGAGCGTGAACATCGCCACCGCGGTAATCACGCCGAGTCCCGGCGCCGCGAAGGGGCTGGTGCCGAAAAACGGCATCGGGATCGCGTTCTGAATCGATGGCGTGCCCGGCAATGCGGTCATCGTGAAGGTGAAGGCGCCCAGCGCGATGGCCGCGGGGATCAGCCGCTTGGGGATGTGGGCCTGCCGGAACAGGGCCGCCGCGATCGGGAATACCGCGAAGGCGACCACGAACAGTGACACGCCGCCATAGGTCATCACCGCGCCGGAAAGCACGACGGCGAGGATCGCGCGGTTGGCCCCGAGTTTCGCGATGATGCCGTTCGCGAGGGCCTGGGCGCTGCCCGAGTCCTCCATCAGCTTTCCGAAGACCGCGCCGAGCAGGAAGATCGGGAAATACAGGGTGATGAAGCCACCCGCGCCGCCCATGAAGATCTGCGTGTAGGCGGCCAGCGCGTGGCCCTCCCGGGTCGCGACGACCGCGAAGGTCGCCAGCGCCGGGGTCAGGATCAGCAGGCTGACGCCCCGATAGGCGAGGTAGATCAGCAGCCCCAGGGCGGCCCCCACCACCAGAAGACCGGTCATGGCGGATCCCCCGGCTCGTCCGTCGCCGGCGGACGCAGGCTGTCCCTGGCGAACAGGGCCTTCAGGTCGAAGGTGGCCCGCACCCCGAGGTCATCGTAGTGACGCTCGAGGAAGCGGTCCGCCCACGACCAGCCCTGTTCCCTGAGGTGTTGCAGGTACCCCCACTCCGCGTTCAGCTTGCTGGACGCGTCGAGGTCCTTGAGTTCCTCGTGGGCGTGGATCAGGTGCACGAAGACATCCCGGTAGCGCTCCGATTCGAGCTGCTCGACCGCGATGAGCTCGTGCAGCAGTTCGATCAGCCGCAGTTCCTTCACCAGGCTGGCGTTGAACGTGATCTCGTTGATCCGGTTCACGATGTCCCGGCCGGTTCGAGGCAGGTCCTCGCGCTCGAGCGGGTTGATCTGCACGATGACCAGGTCCCGGGTGGCCTGGTTCTCCACCAGCGGGTACAACGCCGGATTGCCGATGTAGCCGCCATCCCAATAGGCCTCCCCGTCGATCTCCACCGCCTGGAACATGAACGGAAGGCACGCGGATGCCATCACCGCGTCCACCGACAGGCCCGGTTGGGTGAAGGTCCGCCCGCGGCCGGTGCGGACGTTGGTCGCCGTCACGAACACGCGCAGATCCGGACACCGGTTGACCCGGCCGAAGTCGACCTGATCGGCGAGCAGATCCCGCAGCGGATTGACGTTCAGCGGGTTCAACTCGTAGGGGGAGAACTGCCGCGTCAACTGCTCGAAGAAGAGGTAGGCGGGGGAGTGGTCGAGGCTGTAATTGCTGGTCAGCCGGTCCCAGGGGCTGCGCTGTACCGGTGACAGCAGCGCCGCGTTGCTCACTGCCCTCCAGAACCGGTACAGGGCCTCGCGCGCCCCGTCGCGTCCACCCCGGTCGAGGCCGTCGGCCATCACGACCGCGTTCATCGCGCCCGCACTCGTGCCACTGACGCCCGAGATGTCGATGCGGTCGTCCTCGAGAAGCCGGTCCAGGACCCCCCAGGTCAATGCCCCGTGGGCACCACCGCCCTGCAACGCCAGATCAACGGTCTTCGGACCGGTTCCGGATGTCATGCACTCCCTCCGAGCCTCGCCTGACGGAGCCGCTATTGCACCGCAGCAAGGGTCGGCTGTCCAGTCCGGAGGTGACGGGGACGGGAGCAGCGCGATCCTCCACGCCAACCTTCATGACCTGTCGGCACCCCCGAACATGAAAAGGCGCGCCACGGAAGACGCGGGAGCACATTGAAGAGAGCTTGAGTACCCTTGGTTTCCGTGCCGTCCGTGTTCTTTCGTGGCGACATTTCCGCGCTACAGTTCCGGACCTGTCCCGAGGCGATTCCGCAGGAGTTCGATCATGGTCCATGCCATCCTTGCCCTACTGGTCTGCCAGCTGCTCGGCGAGATCATCGTCCGAGCCGCGGGTATCCCGATACCCGGACCGGTGCTGGGGACCCTGCTGATGCTGGGCGCGCTCGCCGCGCTGCGGGAGGTACCGGAGGAGCTCAACGCGGTGGCGGGCGTGCTGCTCTCCCATCTCTCGCTGCTGTTCGTGCCGGCGGGTGTCGGCGTGATCCTGCACGTGGCGCGGATCAGGGCGGAGTGGCTGCCGCTGCTGGCAGGACTCTTCCTTTCCACCGCCCTGACCATTGCGGTGACCGCCCTGGTCTTCTTCCGGGTGATGCGGAAGATGGGACTGCAGGAAGCGGAGCCGGAACCGTGAGCGGCCCCGTGGAAGGGACGGACCACTTCGACCTGCTGTGGGTCTACCTGCAGCAGGAGCCGCTGCTGTGGCTCACGGCGACCCTGGCCGCCTACGCGATCGGACACGCACTGCACCGGGCGACAGGCGGGTCGCCGCTGGTGAACTCGGTGGCGGTCGCGATTGCGCTGCTGGTGGCGGTCCTGGCGGTCAGCGGGACCAGCTACGCGACCTACTTCGACGGCGCCCAGTTCGTGCACTTCCTGCTCGGCCCCGCGACCGTGCTGCTGGCGGTGCCCCTGTACCGCAACTTCAGCCGCGTGCGCCGTCTGCTGGTGCCGATGCTGGCGGCGCTGCTGGCGGGATCAGTCACCGCCGTGGTCTCCGCGGTGGCGGTCGCCGGAGTGCTTGGCGGCAGCCGCGAGACCCTGCTGTCGCTCGCTCCGAAGTCGGCCACCACGCCCATCGCGATGGGGATCGCCGAGGAGATCGGCGGCCTGGCCTCGCTCACGGCCACCCTGGTGATCATCACCGGGATCATCGGGGCGATGATCGTGACCCCGCTGCTGAATGCGCTGAGGGTAACCGACTGGGCCGCCCGCGGCTTCGCGGTGGGCGTTGCCTCGCACGGCATCGGGGCGGCCCGCGCCTTCCAGGTGAACCAGCTCGCCGGCACCTTCGCGGGAATCGCGATGGCCCTGAACGCACTCCTGACCGCGCTGCTGGTGCCGCTGCTGGTTGGGTGGATCTGACGGCCGTTTCCGCAGGAGCGGCCTCCGGCCGCGATCCGGCAGGGTCTGGCCGGGGCGCATCGCGGCTGGAAGCCGCTCCCACGTGAAGCTCCCGCGTGTAGGAGCGGCCTC
>NZ_JAWLHP010000040.1:0-12203 GCF_041690275.1 Thioalkalivibrio sp. | reverse complement strand
CGCGCGGGGTCGCGGGGGTCGCGTGAACCGTCAGGCGCTGTACTCCAGCACCTCGGCGATGCGGGCGGCGCGTTCGGCGTCGATGCCCTCGACCGCGGCCAGGGCGTCGGCATCCGCTGCGAGCACCTTGCGTGCCGAGCCGAAGTGGCGCAGCAGCGCCTCCGCACGGTCCGGATCCACACCCGGCAGCGCGCCGAGCAGATACAGCTGGGCATCGCGGCGGATGGTGGGCTTCCCGGGCCGCTCGGCGGTGGCGCCGCCCTGCGCCGAGGCCAGTCCGAGCAGGTAGATCAGCATGCCGCTGTTGTCCGCATCCGGGCTGGGCAGGATGGACACGTCGTGGCCCACCACCATCGCCGCCAGGGCCCGGTGGATGTCCAGTGCCTGCTGGTGGAAACGCGCGGCATAGAGGTCGCCCTCGACGATGTAGACCACCCGCGAATGCTGGCTCCCGAGCTTGGCCACCTTGTCCCAGAGGCTGCGGTCCACCACGCTCAGGATCAGGTCGGTGGCCGATTTGCGTTCGACGATCACGTCGCCGGGCAACAGGTAGTCGCCCACGTCCATCTCCGTGAAGTCGAGCGTCACGCCGGTCAGGCCTTCCAGGCGCTTGATGATCCGGCCCTTTTCGCGGGTATCGACACGGATGTGCAGTTCAGGTGCGTTCATTGCGGCTCCGGTATGGACGGTGTGCGCGCCCATGGTTACCACAGAGCGGGCCGCGCGAACACCGCGCGGGAGTGTGGGTTAAGGTGAAGGTCGCGCGCACCGCCCGCCTCTGCCCGCTTCCGGGGTAGGGCGATTGATCGCCAGGGTGGCGCCGGGCCCTCGGCGTTGGGAGGCGGCGTCTGGATATCCGCCCCTCGGGGCATGGTAGGATTCAACCCTGACAGTAAGGTTTTCGGCCCTGCGGCCGCGATGCGGCGTGAAACGTCGGGGGATGCGCTGCAGCCGGCATCCCGTCGGTGCCCGCGGCCGCAGCCGTGCTCCCGATGCGGGAACACGGTATCATCCCGCGCCGTGCGGGACCGCGCCCGCGCTGGTCACCTCCGCCGGGGGCGTTCCGAGGTGCGGATTCATGCGTCCCGGCGGCCTTGTCGGGGCCCTCTTCAGGAAGTCAACTTGAACCGGCTGTTCCCATGGACGCGCCCCTGATCTCCCTGCGAACCTACGTGCTCATCGACGCATTGCAGCCGCAGCTCGCGTCGTACATGGCCACGGTGTCGCAGGGATTTCTGCCCAAGCCGGGCGATTCCTGCCTGTGGCTGGAGGTGGAGCCGGGCATGGCGATACACCGGCTGACCGACATCGCGCTGAAGGCCGCCCCGGTCCATCTCGGCTCGCAGGTGGTCGAGCGTTCCTTCGGATCCATGAACATCCATCACCGCGACCAGGCCAGCGTGCAGGAGGCCTCGGACGTGGTGCTGCACTGGATGGGCGCCGATGTGTCCTCGCGCAAGAACTGCCGCGTCGCCTGGCACGAGATCATCCGCGGCATCAATGCCGACCACGCGGTGCTGATCAACCGCCAGAACCGCAAGGGTTCGATGGTCCTGGCCGGGGAGAGCATCTTCATCCTGGAGACCGAACCGGCCGGCTACATCACCTACGCCGCCAACGAGGCCGAGAAGGCCTCGAACATCACCCTGTGCGAGGCGCACGCGGTGGGCGCCTTCGGGCGCCTCACGCTCGCGGGACGGGAAGGCGACATCGATGCCGCCGCACGGGCCGCGATGGACGCGGTGGAGCGGCTCAACCGCGACAATGGCTGATCCGGGGCCGCGCCCTGCTACCGATGGGCCGTCAGGTAGAGATCCAGGTCGATCCTGGCCCAGGGGTCGTCCGTCTCGCGCAGCGTGTGGATCCGCGCAATCACCTCACCGCCGTGGTCCAGCAGATCGGACGCGAGGAGATTCTCGGAACGGGGCAGGTAGCCGAGCTGCTCGCCAAGCCAGCTGATGCGCACCGCCCGCGGATCCACCGGATTGGTCAGCTCGCGGCTGAGCAGCAGCGCCTGGCCGGTGCGCAGATAGGCCCACAGGCGCGCGGCCGCGTGATGCTCGAAGCCGGCCAGGGGCAGCCGCTGCAGATAGGTGCCCCTGCCGGCACCGCCAACGCGGCGCGGGCGGGCGTGGCCTGAGAGCATGGGCGTGCGCAGGGCCTGGAGATGTCGTCGGCGGAGATTCATCAGGCATTCCTCGGTTTGGGCCTGACGCCGTTATACCCCGGCCGGTGGCTCACAGAGTGAGCCAGTGCCGCCGGGGGCGCGATTTTTTTTCAGGCCTGCCGGTCGGGATAGCGCTGCGCCGCCGCCTGCAGCCTTGCGGCCACCTGGCGGCGCAGCTCGGGTGGTGCGACCACCTCGACGTCCGGTCCGTATTTCAGGATGTCCATCACCAGTTCCCGGGAGTCCGAGTAGGGCACCTGCAATTCGTACGCGCCGTCCACCCACCGGCCGATCTGGTCCGGGTGCCAGCGTTCGTCCGCGACCCAGCGCGCGCGCTCAGCGGTGAACCGCAGCACCGCCCACGCGCGGGCCGCACCGGTAAAGATGCCGAAGCCCGCACCGATGTGATGATCGAGATCGCTGTCGCTGGCATCATGGAACGGCGTCGCCGCGGGCCGGACCCTGCGGATCCGGTCCAGCGCGAAGGTGCGCAGAGCCTTGGCCTGGTCGCAGTAGGCGACCACGTACCAGTTGTCCCGGTAGTGGACCAGACGATAGGGATGGATATTGCGCGAGCCCGGCGCATCGCGCTCTCGCCCGTGGTAGGTAATGGTGAGCGGGCGCTGGTTGAACACGGCACCGGAGAGCTGCCCGAAGACCTCGAAATTCGTGCGGCGTGGAGCCATCGGTTGCAGGCTTACCCGGCTGGCGACCAGCTCCGCGCGCTGCCCGCCCTCGCCCAGCAGTTTGCGCACCTTGGTCTTCAAGAGCCCGATGGATGTCCCCAGGAGACCTGGCTGAACGCTGTCGAGAAGCTGCTGCGTCGCAAGCAGCGCGTGCAGCTCGCTTTCGTTGAACCAGATGCCCGGGAGTTCGAATTCCGGCGCGTCCGGATCGTAGCGGTAGCCGTTGTGGCGCCGGTCGTACAGGATCGGCGCCTCCATGTGGTCGCGGAGGTAGCGGATGTCGCGCTTCAGGGTGGCCCGGGAGACCTCGAGCCGCCCGCACAGCGTGTCGAAGGGCACCGGCCGGCGCGCGGAACGCAGGATGCCGTGCAGATGGAACAGCCGATCGGCACGATTCATGGCCGCAGTACCGGACCTCCGTCGGTGCGGACGCTTCCGGAGGGGAGGCCGGCTGGCGCGTGCGCCGTCGGCGTCATCGGCGCCGGTTCAGAATGCCGCCATCTCGGCCTCGAGATACGCAAGGCTGACGTAACGGCCGATGTTGTCCTCGAAGCCGCGCGTCTCTGCGGCCTTCTCCGCCACCCGCGGATCGGCCAGCACCCGCGCCCGCGCCTCGGCGATGCTCTCCATCTCCTCGACCGAGGCCAGGCAGTTCTCGTAGATGCCGGCAAAGAGCTCGCGGTTCCACTGCATCAGGTCGTCGGTGGCGCGCCCGTGGCCCGGTACCCAGATCTCGGAGCCCGCCTCCGCCAGCAGCGCGTCGATGTAGTCGATGGAGCCCTGGAAGGAGCCGTCGTCCATGTTCGCGATCCGTCGTTCCATCGCCACGTCGCCAACGTAGGTCAGGTCGTCGTTGACCACTTCCATGCTGATGTCGCTCGGGGTGTGCGCGACTCCGTAGTGGTGCATCCGCAGCAGCGCGTCACCGAAGCGGAATTCGTCGCCGTGCTGGATTTCGCGGTTCGGCGCAACCACCCGGGTACCAATGGTGGCTCCCTCGGTCCAGCGCTCCATCAGGCTCCGCCACAGATCGCCCTGTACGCCCTCGATCTCCGCCTTCGTGTGCGGATGCGCGTAAATCGGGAGGTCCGGTCCGTACTCGTTCACGAAGGCGTGATTGCCCAGCCAGTGGTCGCCATGGTAGTGCGAGACGAAGATCGCGACGACCGGCCGGTCGGTGACGGTGCGGATCATGCGGATGGCCATCTCACCGATCTGCAGCGAGCCGCCACTGTCGAGGATCACCACGCCCTCGTCGGTGACCACGAAGGTGATGTTGCACATCATCCCCTTGTTCTGCGGGGTCGGAAAGACCTCCTCGGAATGGATCATCCAGACGTTCTCGCTGAGCTGGATCGGCGGGATGTCCTCGACGGGCGGACCCTTGAGGAAGTCGTTCAGATCGTCGGCCAGGACGGTGATCTGCGGGGCGGTCGCAATGATACCGGCCGTTGCGAGCGATCCGGCGCCGAGTTGCAGGAAGCGGCGGCGGGACATCCGGGGCGGGAAAGACGGCATGCTGCTGACTCCGTTGACGTGAAGGTAGCGCGTGGCGCGCTCGATGCATCCAGAGGACGACAGGGTAGCGGATACCGCGCCTCCAGCACATGTGCCGGTGGACCACGCTAGTCTAATTGACGTGCAAGGCACCGAAGATCTTCCATCTCCCGCCGCTGGCGCGCCCGTGAACGGCGGGCATGCTCCGGGATCGCCGCGCCGCGAAGACGGGCGACGGGTTCAGGCTGCGCGGGACCAACGGGCTCCGACACCGCAGGCCAGGGGCCCTGCTATACTTGGCAGCCGATTGCGGGGACCGGAGCGGGCGGCCCGCGCGCGCCGCAGGGCCCGGGCAGGACTGGAACGGCCGCCGGGCCGGGAATTTTTCTGAAGGCCGTTGTGCCGGGAGTTGGGATGCGTTTCGGAGGATGGCTCGGGGGGGTCCTGGGCACCATTCTGGTGCTGGTGCTGATCGGCGTCTTCCTGATGCCGGACCGCACCCAGATGCAGCAGTTCGACAACCTCCCCTGGCAGGTCGAGATCCCCGCGGAGGACCGGACGCGCGTCCTGGGCATCGAACTCGGCCGGACGACGCTCCGGGACCTGACGGATCGCCTCCCGGTGCCGGATATCCGGCTGTTCGTTGAACCCGATGGAACCCGGACCGTCGAGGCCTTCTACTCCAATGCGCGGATTCCCCCGTTCGAGGCCAACCTGGTGCTGCGCCCGGCCCTCGACGAGGCCGACATGGACTACCTCTGGGGGGAGCGCACCTCCGATCGGCCGATGCCCAGCGGTGCACGCCGCTACGGCCTGAGCGACGACGCATTGCGGATGCTTGGCGACACGCCGGTGGTGGAGATGAGTTACATACCGCGGGCGCGCTGGGATTCCGATCTGGTGCGGGCGCGATTCGGGGAGCCTGCAAGCCACCTGCGCATCGGGGACGACCAGAGCTACTGGCTGTATCCGGAGCAGGCCGTCGCGATAAGGATCCCGACGGGCCGCGGCCGCGTGCTGATGCACTTCGTCACGCTCGAACGCTGGGAGCCGGTCGTGGAGCGCCTCGAGCGGGCCGGCCAGCTGCTCCTGGACGGCACGCAGGGCCGGGATTGATGCCGGCGCCATTCTGGCAGCGGCCGCTGGGGACGCTGGACGAGCGGGAGTGGGAGGCCCTCTGCGACGGCTGCGGACGCTGCTGCCTGCACAAGCTGGAGGACGAGGACACCGGCGAGCTGGCCTTCACCTGGCTCGCCTGCCGTCTGCTGGACTGCGAGACCGGACGCTGCTCGGACTATGCGAACCGGATGCGCCGGGTCCCCGACTGCCTGAAGATCGACATCGAGTCCGTGGCCCGCTTCGAGTGGCTGCCGCCCACCTGTGCCTACCGCCTTCGCCTGCGCGGCGAGCCCCTCCCCGATTGGCACCCGCTGATCTCCGGGGACCCCGGGACCGTGCGTGCGGCAGGCGTGTCGGTCGCGGGGCGGGTGGTCCGCGAGGATGCGGCACCCGACCTCCCGCTGATCGACTTCGTCGTTGACTGGCCCGGTCAGTGGCCGCGTGCCGCGAGCCGCCCCGCCAGGCGCGGGCCGGCGAAGCCCTCCTGATTGTTCAGGAAACGGACCAGCCGCTCCCCGAAGTCCTCGATGGTCGAATCCTTCACCTCCGGCAATGCCGACACGTGCTGCCACCAGCGTGCGAGCTGCGGGTACTGGACGGGCTGCCACGGGCTCTCCGGATCCTGCAACAGGTCGTAGCGCATCAGGACGGGCGCAAGCGTCGAGTCCAGCAGCGAGAAGTCGGATCCGGAGAAGCAGGGACCGGCCTGGCACTGCTCCTCCATCCGCGCCAGGCCCTTTGCCGCCTCGTCGCGGGCCTCTCGAAAGGCCTGTTCGGTGGGTGCGGTCATCCAGCGGTGCATCGCCATGATCATGTCCGATGCGAAGGCGATCCAGGCGCGGGCCTGCGCGCGCTCCAGCGGGTCCTCCGGCAGCAGGCGGGGCGGCGCGATCTCGTCGACGTACTCGCTGATCACCGCCGACTCGAAGACCGGAGTATCCCGGTTCACGAGCAGCAGGGGCACCTTCCCGGTCGGGGATTTGTCGCGGAACCACGCGGGGGGGTCGTTCGGATCGATGAAGGTCAGCTCGAAGGGGACCTTCTTGTGTTTCAGCGTGATGACGCTACGCTGAACGAACGGACACAGGGGAAAGCTGACCAGATGCAGATTGGGCAGGGCCATGAGACCTCCAGACGGCGGCGGTAATCGGTCCCCGATGGCTGAACGGGCGTGCGGGCCGTGACTCCATCCGATCACGATAACGGCTCGCTGCGCCTGGACAAGTGGCTCTGGGCCGCCCGTTTCTTCAAGACCCGGGCGCTCGCCACCGAGGCGGTTGCAGGAGGGAAGGTGCACGTAAATGGCGATCGCTGCAAGCCTGCCCGGAAGGTACACCCCGGCGACCGGGTGACGGTGCAGCGGGGCCAGGAGCTCTTCGACATCGAGGTCCTCGGCATCAACGCGCAGCGCCGTCCGGCTGCCGAGGCGCGGCAGCTGTACGCCGAGACCGCGGAGAGCGCGGCGCGGCGCGAGGCGGAGGCCGCCCGGCGCCGGGAGCAACGGGACAGCGCGCGCCCCGGGCGCCGCCCGGACAAGCGGGAGCGCCGGCATATCCGCCGCTTCATCAGAAAGGAGGGAGAGATGTGAACACAGGTCATCCGGAGACACCCTTGCTGGCCGTCGATCTGATCATCCGGCACGCCGCCCACCCGGGCCGGGTGCTGCTGATCGAGCGCCGCAATCCGCCGGCGGGCTGGGCGCTGCCCGGCGGGTTCGTCGACCGGGGCGAGCCGGCGGAGCGGGCGGCACGGCGGGAGGCAAAGGAGGAGACCGACCTCGACGTCCGGCTCGAGATCCTGCTGGGCGTGTATTCGGACCCGGAGCGTGATCCGCGGGGGCACACCGTGAGCCTGGTCTACGTTGCCCGGGGCGAGGGAGAGGCCCGGGCGCAGGACGACGCGCTGACGCTGCGCTGGATCGACCCCGAGGACCGGAGACAGACGCTGGCCTTCGATCACCGGCGGATCCTGGATGACTACCTGCGCTTCCGGGTAACCGGAGAGGTCGCCCCCCTCCGCAACGGCGGCGTCTGAGTGTCCGGACGGTGCCCGGCGCAGGCGACCTGTTATCATGCGGACGTTTCCGAGCGATGACGAATCCTGGTGAGCCAAGCGGTCCAAGCCCCTGTACAGCCGCGGGTCTACTCCCGCGATCAGCACCCGATCTCGCGCGCCGCCATCAGCGACAACGCGCTGAAGGTCCTCTATCGGCTGCGTGACGCGGGCTTTCGCAGCTGCCTGGTCGGCGGCGGTGTCCGGGACCTGCTGCTCGGACGCGAACCGAAGGACTTCGACGTGGCGACCGATGCGCATCCCGAGGACGTGCGGCGGCTGTTCCGCAACTGCCGACTGATCGGGCGGCGCTTCCGGCTGGCCCACGTCACCTTCGGGCGCGAGATCATCGAGGTCGCCACCTTCCGGGCACCGTTCGGCGCCGAGAACGAGGAAGGCAACATCGAGCTCAGCGAGGATGGCCGCATCCTGCGCGACAACAGCTACGGCACCATCGAACAGGATGCGTGGCGGCGAGATTTCACCATCAATGCCCTCTATTACGATATCGCCAACTACTCGGTGCTGGATTTCACCAACGGCGTGATCGATCTGCACGAGGGCGTGCTCCGCCTGATCGGCGACGACCCGGAACAGCGTCTGCGCGAGGATCCGGTGCGCATGCTGCGCGCGGTGCGCTTCGGGGCCAAGCTGGGCCTGCGCATTGCGCCGGAGGTCGACCAGGCGCTGCACCGCTTCGCCGGCCTGCTGACGTCCGTGGCGCCCGCGCGGCTCTTCGACGAGGTGATCAAGCTCTTTCACAGCGGCGCGGCGGTGACCTGTCTGGACGAACTCGAACGCTTCGGCCTGTTCGAGGCCATGTTTCCGCAGGCCGCGGAGTGCTTTGCCGACCCCGAGACCGGCCCGGCCCAGCGGGACTTCCTGGTCGAGGCCCTGAAGAACACCGATGCCAGGATCCGCGACGGGATGGGCGTGCACCCGGCCTTTCTTTATGCGGCGATCCTCTGGGCACCGGTGCGGCGCGAGGCCGGGGCGCGGCTGGACGCCGGCGAGGAACCCGTCGCCGCCTGGCAACAGGCGGGTTCCATGGTGCTCGAGCGGCAGGTGCAACGGGTCTCGATACCGAAGCGTTATTCACTGGTGGTGCGCGAGATCTGGGAGCTGCAGCAACGCCTTCCCCGGAACCAGGGCGGGCGCGCCCTGAAGCTCCTCGGCCATCCGCGCTTTCGCGCGGGCTACGATTTCCTGTGCCTGCGCGCGCGTGCGGGCGAAGCGGATCCGGAACTCTGCGCGTGGTGGACCGAGTTCCAGGACAGCGACGCCGCGCGCCAGCAGCAGAGGCCCGCGGCGGGGGCACCGGACACCGCGACGCGGCCGCGGCGCGGCCGGAGCCGGCGCCGGCCAAGGGCGGTGTCGTGAACGCGCCGGTGTCGGCCTTCATCGGGATCGGGGCCAACCTGGGCGATCCGGTTGCCCAGGTGTTCGACGCCCTGGCGCGACTGGCTCGCGACCTGCCGGAGACCCGTCCCTCCGGACGCTCGCGCCTCTACCGCAATCCGCCGATGGGGCCCCGGGACCAGCCCGATTACGTGAACGCGGTGGCGCGCCTGGAGACCCGGCTCGAGCCCCGCGCGCTGCTGCACCGGCTGCAGGCCATCGAGGTCGCCTGCGGGCGCCGGCGCGACGCCACCCGCTGGGGTCCGCGCCTGCTCGATCTCGACCTCCTGCTCTTCGGCGAAGAGGTCATCGACGAACCGGGCCTGCGGGTCCCGCACCCGGGCATCCCGGAGCGTGACTTCGTACTGCTCCCGTTACTGGAACTGGCTCCCGGGTTGATGATCCCGGGGCACGGCCCGGTCGCGGCGCTGTGCCGCGGGATGTGCGGAACCGGGCTGCAGGCCGTTGCCGAGGAGACGCGCGCATGAGCCTTGCCGATTTCCGGTTCATCGCAGTGGAGGGTCCGATCGGGGTCGGGAAGTCGAGTCTCGCCCGGATGCTCGCGGAGCACCTGGGCGCAGAGGGCCTGTTCGAGGTGCCGGACGAGAACCCGTTCCTGGAGCGCTTCTACCAGGATCGTTCCAAATACGCCCTGGCCACGCAGCTGCATTTCCTGGTGCAGCGCATCCGGCAGCTGACGCCGCTGGCTCAGCTCCAGCTCTTCGAACGCCTGCACGTGGCCGACTACCTGGTGGACAAGGATCCGCTGTTTGCGGAGCTCAATCTCTCACCCGACGAGATGACCATCTATCGGGAGATGTTCCGGCACCTGCGCCCCCGGCTTCCGCGCCCGGACCTGGTCGTGTGCCTGCAGGCCCCGGTCGACGTCCTGCTGGAACGCATCCGCCGGCGCGGCCGCGGCTACGAGCGCCGGATCGACGGCGCCTACCTCGAACAGTTGAACGCAGCCTACGCGGAGTTCTTCTATCATTTCGATGCGGCCTCGCTGGTGATCGTGAACGCGGCGGAGATCGACTGGGTCAACCGCGCCGCGGATTTTCGGCAGCTCGTCGAATTCCTAAATCAGGTTCACGGGGGGAGGCACTACTTCAACCCTCTGCCCGTGCAGCTGTGACCGGTGCAGGAGGTCCGATGCGCACTACCATTCGCACCCTTGAAAGGCACAAGCGGGACGGACGGCCGATCACCTGCCTGACTGCCTACGATGCCAGCTTCGCCCGGCTGCTGGACGCCGCGGACATCGACGTGATCCTGGTGGGCGACTCGCTGGGCATGGTGGTGCAGGGGCACGAGACCACACTTCCGGTGACCATCGAAGACGTGGTCTATCACGTCGCCGCGGTGTCCCGGGGCGCGCGTCGCGCGATGCTGATGGCCGACCTGCCGTTCCTCGGTGACCGCGACGTGCTGACCGCGCTGGAACAGGGGGGTGCGCTGATGCGCGCCGGCGCGCAGATGGTCAAGGTGGAATGCAACGGCGCTCACGCCGATCTCGTGCGGCGTATGGCCGGTGCCGGGATTCCGGTGTGCGCGCATCTCGGCCTGACCCCCCAGGCGGTGCACCGTTTCGGTGGCTACCGGATCCAGGGCCGGGAGTCCGCGGCGGCCGATCGCATGCAGGCGGAGGCACGGGCGCTCGAGGCCGCGGGCGCGCAGTGCCTGCTGCTGGAGGGGGTTCCGGAGGCGCTGGCGACGCGCATCGCGCACGCGGCCCGGGTACCGGTGATCGGGATCGGCGCGAGCCCCGACTGCGACGGACAGGTGCTGGTGCTGCAGGACGTGATCGGCCTGACGCCGGATCCGCCCCGGTTTGCACGCAACTTCATGCCGGGGGCCGGAGGGCTCGCCGAGGCCATCGCGGCCTATGCCGCGGCAGTGCGGGAGCGCCGCTTCCCCGTTTCCGGCGAGCACACCTTCACCTGAACCCGATGCGGATCCTTCGCGATCGACGCCAGGTGACCGCGCTGTGCCGGGAATGGCGGAGCAGGGAGCTCGGCAGACTCGCCTTCGTGCCGACGATGGGCAACCTGCACGCAGGTCATCTTGCGCTGGTGCACCGCGCACGGGAACAGGGCCGCCGGGTGGTGGTGAGCGTGTTCGTGAACCCCCTGCAGTTCGACCGTCCCGACGACCTCTCCCGCTATCCGCGAACGCTGGAGGCCGACGCGAAGATGCTGGCCGAGGCCGGGGTCGACGCCCTGTTCTGCCCGGACGCCGCCGAGATGTACCCGGAACATGAGCCGGTGACCGCGCGAGTGGTGGTCTCCGGGCTGTCGCGCGTGCTCGAAGGCGAATCGAGGCCGGGCCACTTCGACGGGGTCGCCACCGTGGTCGCCAAGCTGTTCAACCTGGTGCGGCCCGATCTCGCGGTCTTCGGCGAGAAGGATTATCAGCAGCTGCTGCTGATCCGGGGCATGGTCGCGTCGCTGAACTTTCCGGTGTCCGTCGAGGCTGTGCCCACGGTCCGCGAGAGCGACGGGCTGGCGCTCAGTTCCCGCAATGCCCGGTTGTCGCCGTCCGGGCGGGCGCGCGCGCCGGAACTGTACCGCTGCCTGCGGGACACGGTAGAGGCCTGCCTGCTCGAACCCGACCAGTGGCCCGGGATCTTTCCCGAGCTCGTCGCCACGTCCGAGGCACGGTTGCGCGAGGCGGGTTTCCGGCCGGATTATCTCAGCATCCGGCGCGCCGAAGACCTGGGGGAACCCGGGCCGGGGGACCGGGATCTGATCCTGCTGGCGGCTGCCTGGCTTGACGGCGTCCGGCTGATTGATAATCTGCGGCTTCGCTGCGGGAAGTTTGCCGGTCCTGCATGATTGCCGCATAATGCGCTGCACAATAGTTGCTGACGAACGCGTCACCGGAGTTTCCGCCGATGATGATTAGCCTACTGAAGGGCAAGCTGCACAAGGCCCGGGTCACGCACTGCGAGCTCGAGTACGAGGGTTCTTGCGCGATTGATATCCGACTGCTGGAGGCGGCCGGCATCCTGCCGTTCGAGCAGATCCAGATCTACAACATCGACAACGGCGAACGCTTCACCACCTATGCGATCGAGGCCGAAGCGGGCTCGGGCGTGATCTCGGTGAACGGCGCCGCCGCGCACAAGGCCGCGGTCGGGCACCGGGTGATCATCTGCGCCTATGGCCAGCTGGACGCGGAGGAGGCCCGATCCTTCACCCCGAACCTGGTCTACCTGGGTCAGGGCAACCGCATCACGCACACCGGCCACCAGATCCCCGTCCAGGCCGCCTGACGCTGCGGCG
>NZ_JAWLHP010000039.1:0-29704 GCF_041690275.1 Thioalkalivibrio sp. | reverse complement strand
TGTGGGAGCGGCCTCCCGGCCGCGATGGCCCTGGGCACCCAAGGCAGCCCCGCATCGCGGCTGGAAGCCGCTCCCACAGCAGGTCAGCGCTCCGGGTGAGCCGGCGCCGCGGGCGTGCCCCTGCCTGGTCTCAGGCGTTCTTCAGGATGCGGGCGCGCTCGCGCTGCCAGTCCCGGTCCTTGTCGGTGGCGCGCTTATCGTATTCCTTCTTGCCCTTCGCAAGTCCGATCTCCAGCTTCGCCCGGCCTCGCTTCCAGTACAGCGCCAGCGGCACCAGCGTGTACCCCTTGCGCTCGACCGCACCGATCAGCCGATTGATCTCCGAGCGCTGCAGCAGGAGCTTGCGCGTGCGGCTCGGGTCGGGTTGGATGTGGGTCGACGCGGTGGGCAGCGGCGTCACGTGCGCGCCGAACAGCCAGGCCTCGCCGTTGCGCAGCAGCACGTAGGATTCGCTCAGCTGGGCGCGCCCCGCGCGCAGCGACTTCACCTCCCAACCCTCCAGCACCAGCCCCGCCTCCAGCCGATCCTCGATGAAGAAGTCGTGCCGCGCCTTGCGGTTCAGCGCAATGGTGCTCGCTCCCGCCTCGCTCCTGGATTTCTTCTTTCCCATGGCCGCGCAGTATAGCAACGCCGCGCGGGTCGGATTCCCGCGGAGAACTCGGAGGCCCCCGGGGACAGATTTTAAATCTGTCCCCGTTTCCCGCCGCGTTACCGACGGCGAGAGCGGGGAGGCTGGTGCACGGGGTCGCGGGTGTCGGCCGCAGGGATGCGGCCGTCAAGCCTGCAGGGAGGTATTCACGGCGTCCCGCGACCCCGTGCATCAGCGTCCCCGCGCCCAACCAAGGTCCCTACCCCTATTCGCCCGCCAGCCTGCAGGGAGGTATTCACGGCGTCCCGCGACCCCGTGCACCAGCCTCCCCGCGCCCAACCGCGGCCCCAGCGCTATTCCGGCCCCCGCGGCGGGTCAGTTGAGCCCCCGCCGGGCTTGGCTCACAATCCGCGAAAACAGGGGGAAGTGATCCATGCCAGCGACGGTTTCGATCCACGGACAGTGGTCCACCCGATTGGCCTTTGTCCTTGCGGCCACCGGGTCGGCAGTGGGATTGGGGAACATCTGGCGGTTTCCGTATATCGCGGGGGACAACGGCGGCGGGGCCTTCGTGCTGGTCTACCTGGCGTGCATCCTGCTCATCGGCCTGCCGATCATGATGGGGGAGATCCTGCTCGGACGCCGGGGCCGGCAGAGTCCGATCAATACCATGCTCACGTTGGCGCGCGAGGAGGGTCTCAGCCGAAGCTGGGGGTTGATGGGCTGGATCGGCGTGCTCGCCGGCTTCCTGATCCTGTCGTTCTACAGCGTGATCGCCGGCTGGGCACTGGCCTATGTCTTCAAGGCCGGCACCGGCAGTTTCTCGGGTCTCGACGCCGAAGGCTCGGCCGAAGTGTTCGGGGCGATGCTGGCGAACCCCGAGGGCCTGCTGGCCTGGCATACCATCTTCATGGTGATGACCGCCATGGTCGTCGCGCGCGGGGTCCGTTCGGGACTGGAGCGCGCGGTCACCATCCTGATGCCGGCGCTGGTGGTGCTGCTGATCGTCCTGGTCGGCTACTCGATGGCCCAGGGCGCCTTCATGGACGGCCTGCGCTTCCTGTTCCAGCCCGACTTCACAGCCCTGTCGCCCAACGCGGTACTGCTGGCCATGGGCCAGGCCTTCTTCACGCTGAGTCTCGGGATGGGTGCGATCATGGTCTACGGCAGTTATCTGAGCAGCGAGGCCTCGATCGCCAAGACCTCCGGCTCCGTGGTGGCCGCGGACACGGTGGTGGCCCTGCTCGCGGGTCTCGCGATCTTCCCGATCCTGTTCGCGGCCGGCCTGTCGCCGGAGCAGGGTCCGGGCCTGATCTTCGTGACCCTGCCGCTGGCCTTCGGCGAGATGCCCTTCGGCGTCTTCTTCGGGACGCTGTTCTTCGTGCTGCTGGTCTTTGCCGCGTGGACCTCGGCCATCTCCCTGATCGAGCCCGCGGTGGCCTTCATGGTCGAGAATCTGCAGCTGAACCGCGTGTTCGCCACCACGGTAGTGGCCATGCTCGCCTGGACGCTCGGCATCGCGGCGCTGCTCTCGCTGAACGTCTGGTCGGACTACACCCTGTTCGACAGGGGCGTGCTCGACATTCTCGACTATCTGACCGCGAACATCCTGCTGCCCCTGGGCGGTTTCCTGATCGCGCTGTTCGTGGGTTGGCGGATGACCGAGCGCTCGGTGCAGTCCGAGCTGCGGCTGACGCTCGGCGGAATCTACACCGTCTGGTATTTCCTGGTCCGCTACGTGGCTCCGATCGCGATCCTTCTGGTGTTCCTGCGCGCCGTCGGCCTGATCTGATGTCCACGCGTATCCAGCGGTCCGCGTGGGTGCCCTATTCGGCCGAACAGATGTTCGATCTCGTCAACGACGTCGGCTCCTATCCCGAGTTCCTGCCCCACTGCCGTTCCGCCCGGGTGCTGGAATCCCGGGAAGACCAGGTGAAGGCGACGATCGAACTGGCCACCGGCGCGCTGCACAAGTCCTTCACCACGGTGAACCACCTGGACTACCCGCGGCGGATCGAGATGCGCCTGGTGCAGGGGCCCTTCCGGCGCCTCCAGGGGGCCTGGAGCTTCAGCCAGGAAGCCGCGCGCGGGACCCGGGTGGGGCTGGATCTCGAGTTCGAGTTTGCCGGAAGACTGATGGCGCTGGCGATCGGCCCGGTCTTCCATCACGTCGCCAACTCGCTGGTGGATGCCTTCGTCCAGCGGGCGCGGGAGGTGTACGGGGATGCGCATGCCTGAAGGCGGCGGCGCGGACGAGCGGATCGTGGTCGAGGTCGCCTACGCGCGGCCGGACGTGCAGGTGGTCCTGCCCGTGCAGGTGCCGCGCGGGGCGACCGTGGCCGACGCGGTGCAGGAGTCGGGGATTGCCGAGCGCTTTCCCGAGATCGACCTGCGCGAGGCCAAGGTCGGGATCTTCGGCAAGCACACCCGCATGGACACCGAGCTGCGTGCGAAGGACCGGGTCGAGATCTATCGGCCCCTGATCGCCGATCCGAAGGAGGTGCGTCGGCAGCGGGCCGCTCAGGGCAAGCCGACGAAGAAGGGCGGGGCAGGTAACTGAGGCTGCGTGCGCCGGCGCGACGCGCTCGCGGCGGCGGTCAGCCGCCGGTGTCGCCGGGCGCGCCGCTGTCCTCGATCCGGGCGACGCGTCCGTCCTCGAAGAAGACACTCACCGTGCGCCTTTCCGTGGGCCCGCGGCCGGGCCGGTTGTAATAAACGTAATCCCAGCGCTCCTCGCGGACGAAGGTGCCGCCGACCTGAGGCGATCCCATCAGGAACTGCACCTGCTGCGGCGTCATGCCGGGGCGCAGCTGGGCCACCTTTTCGTCCTCGATCGCGTTGCCCTGCTGCACGTCGATGCGGAAGCTCGGGAGGCCGCTGCAGGCGGTGAGCAGGGTCGCGATGGCCGCAACAGAAATGAGAATCTTGAACATCGGGTGGGCGTGGTCCATGATCCGGGCTGGAAGCGATGGTCAATCTTACAGCAATGCCTCCGGCGGCGGCAGCGCCGGGCCGGGGCGGCGAGAGGGGTTCGAGTGGAAACGCACAACCTGAAGAGGGCGGGGCTGAAGGTGACGCTGCCGCGCATGAAGATCCTGCAGATCCTCGAGGAGTCCGAGACCCGCCACCTCACCGCCGAGGCAATCTACCGCGAGCTGCTGGACTCGGGCGAGGAGATCGGCCTGGCCACCGTCTACCGCGTGCTCACGCAGTTCGAGGCCGCCGGGCTGGTGTCCCGGCTGCATTTCGAGGGCAATCAGGCCGTGTTCGAGCTCGAACGCGGCGGGCACCACGACCACATCATCTGCAACCAGTGCGGGCGTGTCGAGGAATTCCTGGACGAGACGATCGAGCAGCGCCAGCGCGAAACCGCGGCGGCACACGGCTTCGAGATCCGGGACCATGCGCTGGTGATCTACGGCGACTGCATCACGCCGGACTGCCCTCACCGGGAGCGCTGAGCCGCCGGTTGGGGAGCGGAGTCGCGGCCCACTAGCGATCGCTCGCGGCGGGAGCCGATTCCAGCATCTCCCGGGCGTGGGCCAGGCTCCGTTCGGTGACCGTGACGCCGCCCAGCAACCGCGCGATGGCCTCGACCCGCGCCTCGGCGGTCAGCGCGGCGATCTCCGTACGGGTGTGATCGCGGGCACGGTGCTTGGTCACCTGCAGCTGGTGGTGCGCCTGGGCCGCCACCTGCGGCAGGTGGGTCACGCACAGCACCTGATAGCGCCGCCCGAGGTCCTGGAGCTTCCGGCCCACGACCTCGGCGACCGCGCCGCTGATCCCGCTGTCCACCTCGTCGAAGATCAGGGTGCCGACCGGCTGCTCGGCGCTGGCGAGCACCTGCAGCGCCAGCCCGATCCGCGACAGCTCGCCGCCCGAGGCGACGCGCGACAGGGGCTTGGGCGCGGCGCCCGGATTCGCGGCCACCATGAATTCGATGCGATCGCGTCCGTGCGGGCCGGTCTCCTCCGGACGCGTCTGCAGATCGATCCGGAAGTGGCCCCCGGCCATGCCCAGTTCCTGCATGGCCGCGGTCACTGCGGTGTCGAGCCGCCGGGCCGCCTCGCGGCGGGCGCTGCCGAGTGCCGCCGCGGCATCGTCGTACTCCCGGCCGGCCGCCTCGGCCGCCTGCTCCAGGTCCTCCACGGCCGCATCACCGGCATCGAGCTCGGCCAGCTCCGCCTCCATCTTCTGCAGCAGCTCCGGCAGCTGGTCCGGTTCGACGCCATGCTTGCGCGCAAGCCGCAGGTAGGCGGCGATGCGCGCATCGACCTCGGACAGCCGCCCGGGGTTGATCTCCACGCGATCGGCGAGGCGGCGCAGTTCGTCGCCTGCTTCCTGGACCTGAATCCGGGCGGACTCCAGCAGCTCGCATACCGGCCCCAGCCGCCGGTCGTGGCGCACCGCCTCCTGGAGCCCGGACAGGACCTGGCCGAGGGCCGGGTCGATGCCGCCATCGGCATCGATGGCCTCGTGGGCCCCCTGCAAGGCCGACAGCACCTCGGAGCCGTGCGCCAGGAGGGTCTGTTCGGCCGTGATTTCCGCGTACTCGCCCGGGGCCGGCGCAAGCTCCGCGATCTCCGCCGTCTGGAAGCGCAACAGGTCCAGGCGGTCGCTGGCGTTCGCGAGCCGTGACCGGGCCTCTTCCAGGTGCAGCCGGGCCTCCTGCAGGGCGGCGTACGCGCGCGCGACGCGGCGCACCACGTCATCCTCGACGAAGCCGTCGAGCAGCGCGCGTTGCGCGTGCCGCTGCAGGAACTGCTGGTGCGCGTGCTGGCCGTGGATGTCCACGAGCCACTGGCCGAGGGTCTTCAGCTGCGCCATCGTCGCCGGACGGCCGTTGATCCACGCCCGGCTCTTGCCCTGGGCGCCGATCACCCGCCGCAGCAGGACGCCGGTGCGCTCGCCGCCGCCGTCGCCGGCATCGGCATCGAGCAGCGCCTGCGCACGCAGCCAGCCCGATGCCGGGTGCCCGGGGTGCAGATCGAAGCCCGCGCTGAGGTCGGCCTGTACGGCGCCGCTGCGCACGCTGCCGGCGTCGCCGCGATCCCCCAGCAGGAGGCCGATCACGTCGACGAGGATGGACTTGCCGGCCCCGGTCTCGCCGGTCAGCGCGGTCATGCCCGGCCCGAATTCGACCTCGATGCCGTCGATGATCGCGAAGTCCCGGATCGTGATGTGGCTCAGCATCCTCGCGCGGGCCCGGGTTCAGGGATGCTCGCCCCAGCGCAGCTTGGAACGCAGCATGCGCAGGAAGTTGTGATTGCGCGGGTGGAGCAGCGTCAGGGACTCCGCTGCCCGCTGCACCCTGAGGATATCTCCGGCCGCGAAGTCGAGGTTGTCCTGTCCGTCGAGCGCAACCTGCGCCGGCGAGCGACTGCCGCTGCTCAGCTTGATCTCGATCACTGCGCTGCCGCTGACCACCAGCGGGCGGTGATTCAGGCTGTGGGGACAGATCGGCACGATGATCATCGCATCGAGATCGGGCGTGAGGATCGGTCCGCCCGCCGAGAGCGAGTAGGCGGTGGAGCCGGTGGGCGTGGCCACCACCAGCCCGTCGGCCCGCAGTCGGCCGACGTCGAGACCATCGATGAAGGTATCGAATTCGATGATCCGCACCAGTCTCTGGACGTGCACTACCGCGTCGTTCAGTGCCAGCCCCCGATGGATGGGGGTGCCATCCCGCAGCAGGGTGGTCTTGAGCATGGCCCGAGGCTCCAGCTCGAAGGCGCCATCCAGCACCGCATTCAGTTCGGCGGCGGCGCGTTCCGGCAGGATGTCGACCAGGAAACCCAGTCGGCCCAGGTTGATGCCCAGCATCGGCGTGTCCCGGGTCGCCATCGCGCGGGCCGTGCTCAGCAGCGTGCCGTCGCCCCCGATCACCACCACCAGCTCCGCCGCCTTTGCCAGTTCCTCGAGCGGGGCCACGGTGAAGTGGGCGGGATGTTCGCAGTCCCCGATGCCGGCCTCGAGAATCACCCGGGCGCCGCGCTGGTGGAGCGTGTCCAGCAGGGTCGCGACCAGTGGCGCGGTACGCGAGTCGCTGGACTTCCCGACCAGTCCGATGACGTTGAAGTTCGGCTGCATGCGGGCATTATCCGGTAAACGCCGTCTGCCCGCACCCGCGCGGCGAATGTCCGCGCTTGACTGGGCAGGGGCAGGGCATAGACTGGCCTGGCACTCGAATGGCCCTGGCGCTGACAAGAGATCGACCGATGCAGGAAATACAACTGGACACGCGGGCACGGACCCTGCTGCGCACTCTGATTGAAAGCTATATCCGCGACGGCCAGCCGGTCGGGTCCCGGACGCTTGCGCGCACCAGCGGTCTGAATGTCAGTCCGGCAACCATACGCAACGTGATGTCCGATCTCGAGGACCTCGGCCTGGTGCATGCACCGCACACCTCGGCGGGCCGTATTCCGACGGCCGCCGGGTACCGCCTGTTCGTGGATGCGCTGCTGGAGATCCGCACGCCGAACCGGGAACAGGTGGAGGCGATCGAGTCCCGCTTCAGTCCCGGTGCCCCGATCAAGGACCTGCTGGGGACCGCGGGCAGCGTCCTCTCCACGGTCACCCGGCTGGCGGGCATGGTGCGCCTTCCGCGCAACCGTCAGGTCGCGCTGACCCAGATCGAGTTCCTGCGCCTGGCCGAGTGCCGGGTGCTGGCGATCCTGGTGATCGACGGCAAGGAGGTCCAGAACCGGGTGCTGGAACTGCAACGCGACTATCAGCCCGCGGAACTGCAGAGCATGGCCAACTACCTGAACGCCCACCTGGCCGGCCAGAGCCTGCAGATGGTGCGCGGACAGCTGCTGGCGGAGATGCGCTCGGTGCGGCGGGATGTGGATGCCATGATGCTGGCGGCGATCGATCTCGGCGAGCGGGCGATCGGCGACGACGAGCCGGACGACGTGCTGGTGGCGGGCGAGACGCAGCTGCTGGGATACGAGGAACTGGCCGACATCCATCACCTGCGCCAGCTGCTCGAGGCATTCCACGAGAAGCGGGAGATCCTGGCTATTCTGGACAAGTGCATCCTGGCCGATCGGGTACAGATCTTCATCGGCCGGGAATCCGGGCTGGAGTGGTTCGAGCACTGCTCCGTTGTCACCGCGCCCTACAGCGTCGACGGCGAGATCGTCGGCGTGCTGGGTGTGGTGGGCCCGACCCGGATGTCCTACGACCGCGTGATCCCGATCGTCGACATCACCGCCCGATTGCTCGGTTCGGCCTTGAATTCCCGCGGCGAGCCCCCAGAGACTTCCTGACGGCGGGGCATGCGCTGCCCCGGAAGCCAATCCATTCCGTGTTCACCAAGAGGAAGACATGTCCAGCCAGAGGGATAACGTGCAGCAGGAGAACGATCCGAAGCAGAGCGTGCCGGAAGAGGAACCGGAGGTCGCGGGCGCTGGACCCGCCGCCGGCGAGGGCGGAGACGCCGAGGCCCGGCTGGCCGAACTCGAGGCGCTGGCGGAAGAGCGTCGCGACCAGGCGCTGCGCGCGCAGGCGGAACTGGAGAACCAGCGCCGGCGCTTCGAACGCGAGCTGGAATCCGCCCACAAGTTCGCGATCGAGCGCTTCGCGGCCGAGCTGCTGAACGTCGCCGACAGCCTGGAGATGGGCCTGGAGGCGGCGCGCAAGGCGGACTCGGGGGGCAGTATCGTCGAGGGCACCGAACTGACGCTGAAGGCCCTGCACCAGGCCTTCGAGAAGTTCGGCATCGAGGCCGAGGACCCCACCGGGCAGCACTTCGACCCCGAGCGGCACCAGGCGATGACCACGCAGGAGAGCAGCGAACATCCGCCGAACACGGTGCTGATGACGATGCAGAAGGGCTACCTGCTGCACGGGCGGGTGCTGCGCCCCGCGATGGTGATCGTCTCGCGGACGCCGTCCGGTGGTCTGAACGAATCGGCTTGAAAACCGGACTTCCCGCCCCATATCCCACACAGAACGGCAGCGAACGGGTAACCCGACCGGCTCTCCCGTGCGCTGGGCACACCCAATTCATCACAGGAGTTTCCACACATGGGAAAGATCATCGGCATTGACCTGGGCACCACCAATTCCTGTGTCGCCATCATGGATGGTGACCAGGCGAAGGTGATCGAGAACAGCGAGGGCGGGCGCACCACGCCGTCGATCGTGGCCTTCACGGAGGACGGCGAGGTGCTGGTCGGCCAGTCCGCAAAGCGCCAGGCCGTCACCAATTCACAGAACACCCTGCACGCGGTGAAGCGCCTGATCGGCCGCCGCTTCGAGGAACCCGAGGTCCAGAAGGACATCAAGCTGGTGCCCTACAAGATCATCAAGGCGGACAACGGCGACGCCTGGGTCGAGGTGCGTGGCAAGAAGATGGCGCCGCCGGAGATCTCCGCGCGCGTGCTTCAGAAGATGAAGAAGACCGCCGAGGACTACCTGGGCGAGACCGTCACCGAGGCCGTGATCACGGTGCCGGCCTACTTCAACGACTCGCAGCGCCAGGCCACCAAGGACGCGGGCAGGATCGCCGGCCTCGACGTCAAGCGCATCATCAACGAGCCGACCGCGGCGGCGCTCGCCTACGGCATGGACAAGAAGCGCGGCGACCGCAAGATCGCGGTCTACGACCTCGGGGGCGGCACCTTCGACATCTCGATCATCGAGATCGCCGAGGTGGACGGCGAGCATCAGTTCGAGGTGCTGGCCACCAACGGCGACACCTTCCTCGGTGGCGAGGACTTCGACAACCGCCTGATCGACTACCTGGCCGGCGAGTTCAAGAAGGAACAGGGGATCGACCTGAAGAACGACCCGCTGGCGATGCAGCGCATACGCGAGGCCGCGGAGAAGGCCAAGATCGAGCTTTCCTCCAGCCAGCAGACCGAGGTCAATCTCCCGTACGTGACGGCCGACAGCGCCGGTCCGAAGCACCTGGCGATGAAGGTGACCCGCGCGAAGCTCGAGAGCCTGGTCGAGGACCTGATCCAGAAGACCATCGAGCCCTGCAAGATGGCACTGAAGGATGCCGGCGCCTCTGCCGGAGAGATCGACGACATCATCCTGGTCGGCGGCCAGACGCGCATGCCCAAGGTGCAGGAGGCGGTGCAGAACTTCTTCGGCAAGGAGCCGCGCAAGGACGTGAACCCCGACGAGGCGGTGGCCGTGGGCGCCGCGGTACAGGGCGGCGTGCTTGGCGGCAGCGTGAAGGACGTGCTGCTGCTCGACGTCACGCCGCTGTCCCTGGGGATCGAGACCCTCGGTGGCGTGATGACCAAGCTGATCGAGAAGAACACGACCATCCCGACCAAGGCGAATCAGGTCTTCTCCACCGCGGAGGACAACCAGACCGCGGTGACCGTGCACGTGCTGCAGGGCGAACGCGAGCAGGCCAGTGCGAACAAGTCGCTCGGCCGCTTCGACCTCACCGACATCCCGCCGGCGCCGCGCGGCGTGCCGCAGGTCGAGGTGACCTTCGACATCGACGCCAACGGCATCCTGCACGTGTCGGCGAAGGACAAGGCCACCGGCAAGGAGAACCGCATCGTGATCAAGGCCTCCTCGGGCCTGAGCGACGACGAGGTCGATCAGATGGTCAAGGACGCCGAGGCCCATGCGGAAGAGGACAAGCGCTTCCACGCGCTGGTCGCGGCCCGCAACCAGGCCGATGCCCTGATCCACTCGGCCGAGAAGTCGCTGAAGGACCTCGCCGAACAGGTCGATGCCGACGAGCGGTCCGAGATCGAGGCCGCGATCCAGGCGACGCGCGAGGCGATCAAGGGCGACGACGTGACGGCGATCGAGTCGGCCAGCCAGAAGCTCGCGGAGGCCTCCGGCAAGCTCGCCGAGAAGGCCTACTCGAAGTCCGGCGGCGGTACCGAGGAAGGCGGCGGCACCGAGCAGCCGGGCGGCGGCGAATCCGCGTCCTCGGATGACGTGGTGGACGCCGAATTCGAAGAGGTCGACGACAAGAAGCGGTAAGCGGCGGTGACCCGGTGCGACGACCGGGTCCGGCCACAGCGATGGGCCACGCCCGGATTCCCCGAAAGAGGTATCCGGGCGTGCACGTTCCCGCGCGGCCGCAATCGGCCGGCGCGGCAATCGGCAAGGGACCAACATGGCGCAGCGTGACTACTACGAAGTGCTCGGGGTGACCCGGGACGCCTCGCCCGAGGTGATCAAGAAGGCGTTCCGGCGTCTGGCGATGAAATACCACCCCGACCGCAATCCGGGCGATGCCGAGGCCGAGGTCCGGTTCAAGGAGGCCCGGGCCGCCTACGATGTGCTCAGCGACTCCGGCAAGCGTGCCGCCTACGACCGCTACGGGCACGCCGGCGTCGATGCCTCCGCGGGCGGCGGCTTCGGCGGGGGTGCCGGCAGCTTCAGCGACATCTTCGAGGACATCTTCGGCGACATCTTCGGGGGCGCCGGCCGTGCCGGCGGACAGCGGGCCTACCGCGGTTCCGATCTGCAGTACAACCTGGACCTCAGCCTCGAGGAGGCCGTCTTCGGCACCGAGGTGAAGATCCGCGTCCCGACAACGGTCGGCTGCGAGACCTGCGATGGCTCCGGTGCGGAACCGGGCACCAGCCCGGAGACCTGCCCGACCTGCAACGGGGTCGGGCAGGTGCGCATTCAGCAGGGGTTCTTCTCGGTGCAGCAGACCTGCCCGCGCTGTCAGGGCACCGGGAAGGTGATCCCGAACCCCTGCAAGGCCTGCGGTGGCTCCGGCCGGGTGCAGAAGCAGAACACCCTGGACGTGAAGATCCCGGCGGGCGTCGACTCCGGCGACCGCATCCGCCTCTCGGGGCAGGGCGAGGCCGGCCTCAATGGCGGTCCGCCGGGAGACCTCTACGTGCAGGTGCGGGTGAAGCCGCACAAGCTGTTCCGGCGCGAGGGCAACGACCTGCACTGCGAGGTTCCGATCTCCTTTGCCACCGCCGCGCTGGGCGGGGAGCTCGAGGTCCCCTGTCTGAACGGACGCGTGGCCCTGAAGATTCCGGCCGAGACCCAGAGCGGCAAGCAGTTTCGCCTGCGCGGCAAGGGCGTGACCTCCGTGCACGGCGGCGGTGTCGGCGACCTGCTGTGCCGGGTCTCCGTGGAGACGCCGGTGAACCTGACCCAGCGACAGAAGGAGCTGCTGCGCGAGTTCGACGAGTCCACCCAGCAGGGTGGCACCCGTCACAGCCCGCAGGCCCACTCGTGGCTGGATGGCGTGCGCGGCTTCTTCGAGGACCTGAAGTTCTGGAACCGCTAAGGTCGCGGGCGTTCCCCTCGCCCGGTCCCTGCATCGCTCGCAATCACGAGCGCATTGATCCGCGCCTTGCTGAGGGACGTGCCATGGGCGCCGCGGGCCGGTGCGGCGTCAGAGCACCTGGGTGAAGTCCACGTCGAGCTGTTCGCCCGGGGGGTGCACGAAGTAACCCTGCACGAGGTTCACGCCGAGCCCGTACAGGACTGCCAGCGTGGCGGCATCCTCGACCATCGGGACGATGATCTGCTTTCCCTTCGCGTGGCCGCCCTCGGTGAAGCGGCGGATGGCGTCGCGGTTGCCCTCGTCCTTGACCAGATTCCGCACGAAGGCGCCGTCGACCCTGATGTAGTCCGCATTGACGTGCCGAAGGATGTGGAAGGGGTTGAGACCGTTCCCGAAGTCGTCGATGCACAGCTGGGCGTGGATGGCCTTCAGGCCCTGCGCCGTGCCGGCCGCGGCCCGCAGGTTGGTGACGATCGTGGCCTCCTTGATCTCGACCACCGCATTGCTTGCCGGAATCCGGTGCTGGTGCAGGAATTCCTGCAGCCAGACCACCACCGACCCGTCGACCAGCGAATCACGCGTGAGCTTCAGGAAGAAGGTGGTCCTCGGGTCGGTCCTGATCCGTTCCGCCAGTGCGGAGACCGCGTGGGTGACGATCCAGCGGTCGATGTCGGCGGCGATGCCGGTGCGTTCCGCCGCGGGCAGGAAGTCTCCCGGTTCGTAGACCTCTCCGTCGGGTCCGGTGAGCCGGACGAACACGCTGAAGCGCGGAACGTCCTCACCGTGCAGGTTCACCACCGGCTGGTATAGCAGCCGGATGCGATCGTGGGCCATCGCGTCCCGTATGAGCTTCTTCCAGACCCGGTCCGACGTCGAGCGCGCCAGCGCGTCGCAGAGCGGGCGCTGGAAGGAGTATCCGTTGCCGCCGTTGTGGCGGACCTCCTCGAGTCCGCGACGGGCCTGATCGAGCAGCCCATCGACGGTCGGCGCGGAGTCGTCCGCGATCACCGCGCCACAGGACAGCGTCACGATCGTGGAACCCTGTCCCAGGTCGACCTCGCGCTCCGAGGCCGCCCTGATCAGCGCACCCAGTCTCCGTTCCAGATCGCTCCGGCGGGTGTCCGGAACCAGCACGCCGAAGTGGCCGTCGCCGAGATGAGCGACGGTGGCCGGATCCGGGAAATGCTCGCGGATCAGCAGGCCCACGTCGGTTAGCAGGATGTCCGATCCGGTGCCGCCCAGGTCATTCTGGAGCCGTTCGAGATCGTCGACCGAGAGTTGCAGCAGCGCAAAGGGCTGGTTCGAATGCGCCGCCGCGGTCAGCGCGCGTTCCGCCTCCCGGAACAGATGCTGCCGATTGTGCAGCCCGGTCACCGGGTCCAGCCTGGTCAGCCTTCCCGGGGTCTCCTCGTGCACCGGCATCGCCATGCGCACGACGGTGCAGCACTCGCCATCGACCGTCGCGTCCGTGAACACGAGTTCCGCATCGAAGCGCCGTCCCAGCGTGGTCCGGAGGGTGAGGGTGCGTCGTTCGCCTGCCGGATCGGCCCCCAGCGCGTGCGCCTCCATCCACTGCCGCACCAGTTCGTGCTGGTCGGGACTGACGAAGTCGGCAAGTGTCCGGCCGGCCATTTCGTCGGCGGTGTCGATCCGAAAGTGTTCCCGCCAGGCCCGATTGGCGGCGAGGCAGATTCCGTCGCGGAGGTAGACCACCGGATCCTTCGAGTCATCGAGCACACCGAGGTACCTGCGTTCGGCATCCTGAAGGTGGGTGCGCAGCTGGTGCATCCGGGTCGAGCACAGACTGAACTCGAGCGCCTTCAGCACGACCAGTGCGGCGAGGTCCTCCATCTCCGCGCCAACCACCGCAAAGGCTCCGGACTCGTAGTCCGCGAGGCGCTCGCTCTCGGGACGATCGCTGATCACGACCACCGGGGTCGTGCGTCCCGCGTTCAGGAGCGCCGCGTTGATCGCCTCGAGGCCGGGGCCCTCGCCGACGGCGATCAGCACGATGGCATGAAAGCGATGCGCGAGGAGCAGGGCCTCAACCTCGGGCTGGTCCGAGGCTTGATCGGCCCGCACCGCCGGCCCACGCACACGGACAGAGCTGATCAGCCGCTCGGCTGTCTGCGGCTGATTCGTGACGAACAGAAGGCGGATGGATTCAGTGTTCTGCAGCATCCCTGGGTTCCCGGATCATGCGCTCCCGATGGTCGTCCCCTGAACCGCGCACACCCGCGTCCCGGACTGGCGCTCCACGCCCCTGGCGAACTCACCGCTCCCCGGCCTTCGGCGCCGCGGGGCGAGGCCCCCCGCACACCGGGCATGATAACGAAGATTAACAGAAGGCGGCCCCGATGCCACCGGATACGGTACCGGATCCGGATGCCTGCCGTCCGGATCAGGAGCCCGGGGATGCCGGCATCGGGAAGTCCGCCCGGCTGAAGGTATGGCTCTCCGGTCGCACGGATTCGAGTTTGACCAGGTGCTGCTCCCCGGCGACCCGGAACGAGACCTGGCTGCCCGCCGTGAATGCGGCGGGTGAGAAGGCCAGCGCGCCGGCGCCCGACTTGCCGTGCGGACGGAAGAACAGGGCCGGCTTCGTGTTGCCGACGGGTGTGTTGCTGCGGATCAGGCGGACCTCGGTGGGTGTGCAGCCGGGGGCGAGGTACTCGATGCCGACCGTGACCTCCTCGGGGCCATCGTAACGCAGCCAGCGGATCACGCCCAGCTGCCAGACCACGCGCCCCTTCCGCGTCGCCCGTACCGCGATCAGGTCTCCGCTGTAGACCTTCTGCGCCGGTGACTTGAGCACCAGATTCAGGCCCCCGGCACCCAGGTTGCGCAGCCGGGCGGCCGTGGGCTGCAGCAATCGCACGGCCCGGGGTTCGGGCGTGTTGTCGATGCGCGGATTGATGCCCCGAAGCGCGTCGTTCCAGGCCGCGCCCAGCCGGTCCAGGTTCTGGTCCGACAGGAAGCGGGCCTCGTCGGCGTTGCGGCCGCTTCCCGACACCTCCAGGCTGAGCCCCTCGCCCTCGTCCGGGTCCCCGATGCCCAGCGACAGGGCTGCCGGAACACGCCGGGGATCGCCGACCGGGAGGCTCGAGCCCCCGTCGCCGGGCAGCCCCGAGAGCGCGCCGATCTCCAGCTTGCGCTGGTGCCGGTAATCCGCCCGCACCAGGGCATGGATGTCCGCGAGGCCGGTCACGGTGATGATCGGTTCCACATCCGCCGGTTCCCGGCTGAAGCGCCGCGTGGGGGGGACCACCCAGAGGTTCAGCAGGCGCCGGTCCAGTCCGCCCGTGACCGGATGCCAGTTCCCCGCGCGCGTCTGTGCCGCGGGTCCGGATCGGATCGCATCGAGCACGGGGCTCAGATCGATCAGGCGGTACTCGGGTCCGGGGGTCGGGTGGCCGGTGACGAGGGAGGGGGCATGGTCCTGATGCAGGGTCAGGCGCAGCAGCGGGCTGGATTCGTCGACGCCGGCGGGAATCTCCGTCAGGCACCGCACCGGGACCGATTCCAGCCAGCGCGCCAGCACGTTCACCTCGCCGTGGTGCAGCGCATACACACCCGCGGAGCCCGCCACCGCGATGCGCGCGACCAGGTGTTCCACGCTGTCCGGTGACAGGATCTGACCGCCCAGGCGCTCCGTGCCGGCGGCCGGCTCTCCGGCCACGCCGAGGGCCTCCGCCACCTCCAGTATCCGATAGGTCTGCAGCCACATGTTCGGGGGCAGCGGCTGGTAGAGACGCCAGAAGTGGAGAAACCTGCCCGCGAGCAGCGCCATGGCCCGGCGCAGGTGCGGCGCGGCATTGCGCTCGCTGATCCGGCGCTGCTCCAGCCCGTCATCCACCAGGCGCAGCAGCGCGACCGCCAGTTCCCAGGAGAGTTCGGCGCAGGCGTCCGCGAGCATCCGGCTCTTGTGACCCAGCGGCACGGGCATCTGCCGCAGCTGCAGATCGATCTTGCCCAGAACCGGTGCGGCCCGCTCGATCAGCACCTCGGTCAGTCCCGTGAGGGCCGGGTATTCGATCAGGGCCCCGTTCACGGAGCGCAGGGCCTCGGTGATCACGGCGACGGCCTGCAGCTTGTCGCGTGCCGGTTGGTCGTCGATCCACGTCTCGAGCTCGGCGGGCGAGGCCCAACCGGGGCTTCCCGCAGGTGGCTGAGTGCGTGTGGGCGGGGCGAGTTCCGCCCCGGGGCGTGGCTGGGTCATGACGCTCCGTGAAGCTCCCCTTGCTGGCTCCGACACTGTAGAACATCGGCGGATCGATGACCATCATGGATCGCGTCCGGACACGGATCACCGCGGCACAGCCGCGCCGGTTCGCTGTCCCGTTTCCCGCGACCGGCCGTGCGCGTGTCAGGGGGGCAGCGGGACCTTCCCCGACGCGCCGGGCACCTCCCGGACCAGCCTCGGGACGAGGTAGCCGGGGAGCCGCGACCCGAGCCCGGCGTGCAGCTCCCGCGCCCGGGCCTCCGGCACCTCGAAATGGGCAGCCCCGCGCACCCGGTCGAGCAGGTGCAGGTAGTAGGGGAGGATGCCCGCGGCGAATCCCCGTTCCTGCAGTTCGCAGAGGGTCCCGAGATCGTCGTTCACGCCGGCGAGCAGCACCGACTGGTTCAGCAGCGTGACCCCGCTCGCGCGCAGCCGGGCCAGCGCGGTGTCGGCCGGCGGGTCGAATTCCCGCGGATGATTCGCGTGCAGGACCAGTATGTGCTGAAGGCGGCCGCGCCCCAGCCACGACAGCAGCCCGGCGTCGATCCGCTCGGGGAGGACCACCGGCAGCCGGGTGTGGATGCGCAGCCGCCGAAGATGCGGGATCCGCTCCAGCAGCAACAAGAGCTCGGTCAGCCGGTGATCCGGAAGGGCCAGCGGATCGCCGCCGCTGAGGATGACCTCGGAGATGTCCCGGTGCTCCCGGATGTACGCCAGTGCCGGTCCCCAGTCACGCAGCCCCCCGAACTCGCCGTACGGGAATTCGCGCCGGAAGCAGTACCGGCAGTGGATCGCACAGGCGCCGGTCGCGATCAGCAGGGCCCTCCCGGGGTACTTGTGCAGCAGCCCCGGCGCCGCCATCGCGGCGGCATCGTCGACCGGGTCCGGCCCGAAGCCGGGCCGTTCGAGTGCCTCGGCCGCCTGCGGCAGCACCTGCAGCAGCAGTGGATCGTCCGGGTCGCCGGGCCGGATCCGGGCCAGATAGCTCTCGGGCACGCGCAGGCGGAAGAGGCCGTGAGCGCTGGCGGCGCCTGCCGCCAGCGAGGGGTCCAGATCCAGCCTGAGCAGCAGTTGGTGCGGATCCCGCAGCGCCCGCGACCAGGCCTGCTGCCAGGCGGGAGTATGGGCCTGTGTCCGGGCTCGGGTTATCATGATGGGATTTGTGGGCATGGTCACCTCGAGGGCCGGCCTCTCCAATCGGTGCAGGCGACTGCGTCGCCGCGAGGACGACACGACATGGCAAGTTACAGTACCAACGAATTCCGGAGCGGGTTGAAGATTCTACTGGACGGGGATCCGCAGGCGATCGTGGAGAACGAGTTCGTCAAGCCCGGCAAGGGACAGGCCTTCAACCGGGTGCGCGTGCGCAACCTGCGCACCGGAAGAGTGCTGGAAAAGACCTTCAAGTCCGGGGAAACGGTGGAGGCCGCCGACGTGATGGACACGGAGATGCAGTACCTGTACACCGACGGCGAATTCTGGCACTTCATGGTGCCCGATACCTTCGAGCAGTACGCGGTGGGGCAGACGGCCCTGGGCGACGCGGCGCAGTGGCTGAAGGACCAGGATTTCTGCACGGTCACGCTCTGGAACGGTGAGCCCCTGACCGTGATCCCGCCCAATTTCGTGGAGCTGAAGATCGTCCAGTGCGATCCGGGCGTCCGGGGCGACACGGCGCAGGGCGGGACGAAGCCGGCGACCCTGGAAACCGGGGCGGTGGTGAAGGTGCCGCTGTTCGTCGAGGAGGGCGAGACGGTCAAGGTCGACACCCGCTCCGGCGAATACGTCTCGCGGGTCTGAGCGGAAACGGCATGGCGGACTGGCGCCCGTCGGCTGCGCCCGCCCGCCCGCACCGCGCCAGACTGAACGCGCTGCTGCGCGAATTCATGGCCGAACGCGGGTTGCTCGAGGTCGAGACCCCGGTGCTGTCCCGGGGAGCACCCCTGGATCCCGGCGTCGAGAGCTGGCGCGCGCAGGCACCGGACGCAGCGGCCGGCTATCTTCAGACCTCCCCGGAATACCCGATGAAGCGGCTCCTGGCCGCCGGGGCGGGCGACATCTACCAGCTCGCGCGGGTCTTCCGTGGCGAGGAGCAGGGGCCCCGGCACAATCCCGAGTTCAGTCTGCTGGAGTGGTACCGGCTCGGCTTTGACGACCGACGCCTCGCCGACGAACTGGTGGAACTGGTGCAGACCGTGGCCGCCCGGGGGCCCGGCTGGTTCCGGCCCCGGCCCGGGGTGCGCCGGGTCCGCTACGCCGACCTCTTCCTCGATGCCCTCGGGCTGGACCCGCTCGGCTGCTCCGCCCGGGAGTGCGCCGTGGTCGCGGAACGGGCGGGACTGTCCATCGCCGGCGATCTCGATCGCGACGGCTGGCTCGATGCCCTGATGGCCCTGGTCCTCGCCGCCGGTTTCGAGCCCGACCGCCTGATCCTGGTCCACGACTACCCGGAGAGCCAGGCCGTGCTGGCACGATCCAGCGACGAGCATCCCGGCTATGCGCGGCGGTTCGAGCTCTACTGGGGGGACATGGAGCTGGCGAACGGCTTTCACGAACTGACCGACCCGGGGGTCTTCGCTGCCCGCCGAGAGCGGGACATCGAGCGCCGGCGCCGCAACGGTCAGCAGATACCCGAGGCCGACCACCTCTTCGCCCGGGCCATGCACGCGGGATTGCCGGACTGCGCCGGTGTCGCCCTCGGGGTGGACCGGCTGCTGATGCGCCTGATCGGAGCGGAACGCATCGACGGGGTGATCGACTTCCCCTGGGGCCGCGCCTGAGGCCTCAGATCCGGGCCACCTCCTGGCGGATGCGCAGGAAGGCCTCGGGGACCACCTCCTGCCGGAAGTCCACCGGGCGCTCGGGCAGCAGCAGCACGACCGAGGATCCGCCGAGATTGAACCGTCCCATCTCCGCGCCCCGTTCCAGGCGGATGTCCTGGTCCTGGTAGTCCGTGCGGCTGATCACATCGCCCGACGGCGGTGTAACCTCTCCAGCCCATACCGTCTCGATGGAGCCGACGTTGATCGCCCCGATCAGGGCCATGGCCACCGGTCCGAGCGCCGTGTCGAAGAACGCGACGACCCGCTCATTGCGCGCGTAGAGGCGCGGCGTGTGGGCGACGATCCGCGGCGCCACCGAGAAGAGCCGCCCGGGCACGTGCACCATGGTGGTCAATTGACCGGAAACGGGCATGTGCAGGCGATGGTAGTCGCGCGGGGCCAGATAGACCGTCAGGAACGAGCCGTTCGCAAACGGCCGCGCGAGGTCGGAGAAGCCCCCGAGCAGCTCGGTTACGGTGTAGTCGTGACCCTTCGCCTGGAATATCCGTCCCTCCCCGATCGCGCCGAAGGCGCTGACCCGCGAGTCCGCGGGACTGACGAGGCTCCGTTCATCCCCCTCGAGCGGTCGCGTGTCCGCGCGCAGCGCCCGGGTGAACAGCGCGTTGAGGCTCGGGTAGCGGGACGGGTCCGGCTGCGCCGCCTCGCTCATGTCCAGCCGGTAATGGCGTATGAACCAGCGCAGCAGAGGCTGCACCCGCGGCGATTCCCAGCGCGCGAAGCGATGGGTGATCCGGGCGATCGCGTGGTGCGGGAGCGGCCGCAGCAGCTGTGCGAGAAGGGTGTCGATGATCGGCATCAGGGGTCAGGCCCGGCTAAAGACCGCTGGCGAAGTCGAAGTCCAGCTGTTCGCTCGGCGGCTGCACGAAGTAGCCCTGGACGAGGTTGACCTCCATGCTGAAGACCGCGGTGAGCGTGTCCGCGTCCTCGACCATCGGCATGATCACCTGCCGGTCCCGGCTCTTCGCGGTCTCGGTCAGTTCGCGCACCGTGCCCTGGGCCTCCTGGTCCTGGGTCAGTCGATTCACGAAGGAGCCGTCCAGGCGGATGAACGCGGCATCGACCTGATCGAGGATCCGGAACGGTTCCAGCCCGTTGCCGAAATCCCCGATGCACAGTCCCACCCCCATCTCCCCGAGGCCGCTGGCCACCGCCGCGGCACTGTCGGGCTGGGTCAGCAGCGTCGCCTCCCGGAATTCGACCACCACGTTCGCGGCCGGAACCTTGTGCCGGTCGAGGGCGCGGCGCAGCCAGTCCACGACCGGTTCGCCGTCCAGCGAGCCCTGGCTCAGCTTCAGGAAGAAGACCGTGCGGTCGTCCCGCTTGAGTTCTCCGGCGAGCACCTTGATCGCCTGCTGGATCACCCAGCGATCCAGCGGTGCGGCCGTGCCGGTGCGTTCGGCGGGCGGCAGGAAGTCCTGCGGCTCGTGGACCGCCCCGTCCTCGCCGGTCAGGCGCAGGAAGACGTTGTAGCGGGGCACGTCCTCGCCCTGCAGACTGACGATGGGCTGGTAGAGCAGGCGCAGCCGGTCGTCCCGCACCGCCTGTTCGATCCGGGACTTCCAGATCTGATCGGCCTTCGGATCGGCGCCTGCGGCGCCCGGGAGCGCATGGAAGCGGTACTGATTCCCGCCCGCGTTCCGGGCCTCCGCCAGCGACTCCCGCGCCTGTTCGAGCAGCTCACCGGCCTCGGGCCCCGAGTCGTCCGCGAGCACCACGCCGCAGGACAGCGTGCCGCCGATGCCGGAGCCGTCGCCGAGCCGGATGTTCAGGCCGGAGGCGGACTTCAGGGCGGCGCCGATCCGTTCCTCGAGCTCGTCGCGCGCGGAGCCGGGGAGCAGGACGCCGAGCTGTCCCTCGCGCAGCCGATAGGTGCCGGCGGGGTCGGGAAACTGCGCCTGCAGGAGGTCCTGCAGCTCGTTGCCCGGAATCTCCGAGCGCGCGCCCTGACCGGGCTCCAGCGCGTCCGGTGCAAAGACCAGGAGGCCGAGACTGCGCCCGGAACGCGCTGCCTCGGCCTGCATCGCATCGGTGTCCCGCAGGAGCTCCTGCTCGCTTGCGGCATCATCCTGGCGCGTTGCGGCAGGTGGCCCGGCACCTGTCCCCGCGGGTGATCCCCTGCCGTCTGACCGGCTGTCGGCGTTCGGCCCCTGACGCGCGTCGCGCTCTCCCGGGGCCTCGCCCAGCTGCTCCAGGTCGCCGCGATCGGGCGCGGACGGAATCGCGAACCCGCCCGGCCCCTGCAGGGCGGGATCCTCGCCGGCCACCGATACGTGCACGACGATGCTGGGTTCGCTGTTGATCACCGCGCCCGTCAGCAGCAGATCCGCATCGAAGCTGCGGCCCTGCCGCGTGCGCACGGTCAGGGTCTCGCAGGTCTCCACGTTTTCGGACTGGTTGCGCAGCTCGCCCAGGATCTCCTGGAGATCCTCCTGCTGCTCGGGAACCACGAGGTCGTTCAGCGTGAGCTGATCCAGGCTCTCGCCGAGGTCCATCTCGAAGAAGTCGCGCCAGCTCTCGTTGGCGTAGGTCGCGATTCCCTGGTGGAAACAGGCGATCGGATAGCGCGAGGTGTCCAGCATCAGCAGATACCGGCGGTCGGCCTCGCGCAGCAGGGTGCGCAGATGGGTGACTTCGCGCCCCTTGTTCAGGTGGTCCACTGCCCGCAGCGTCATCACCGCGGCCAGGTCATCGGAGCGGCTGCCGACCACCGCGAAGATGCCGGAGTCGATCGCGCGCAGGCTCTGCTCCTGACCGTGATCGCTGACCAGCACCACCGGGGTCTGGCGGCCCGCGCGGTGCAGGGCCTCGCTGACCTCCGCCAGGCCGATGTCCAGGTTGCTGTCGATCAGTACCAGGGCATCGAAGCGGTGGCTCTGCAGCAGCCGCGCAAGGTCACGGACATTTCCGGCCTGCTTCGGTCTGACCGCGTGGCCCCGGTAGCGGATGCGCCCGATGATCTGTCCCGCCAGGTCGGGATCGCGGGTCACGAACAGAATGCTTATCGAGTTGATCATCAAGTTCCTCTTGCGGCCGGCGCCGTGAATCTCCCGGCGCGAGCGGCGGAGCGGGCACCGTCGTTGCGCATGACCCGCCGAATTCGCCTCCTCGACCCTACTATTATACGAAAGACCTAATCCCTTGGATGAAAAAAGATCGATGAATCGTGGTCCCGGCCCACGCCGCACGGCGCCGGTGGGGTTCGCCGGATCGCATTGTTGTAGAGTGCGGGAATCCGCGCGGCGAAGCCAGCAGCGCGCTCCCAGTGTCTCCATGCACCACCAGCCGAGGGTCCCGCGATGGATCCGGTCACCGACCTGTACAGCATCCGCGACTTCATCCGCTTCGGTGCCAGCCAGTTCCGGGCAGCGCGGCTGCAGTTCGGTCATGGTACCGACAACGCGCTCGACGAGGCGGCCTGGCTGGTGCTGCACAGTCTGTCGTTGCCGCTCGATCTTCCGGAAGACTGGTGGGACAGCCGACTGACACCGGCGGAGCGCAGCCGCGCCGAGGCGGCACTGAGACTGCGCATCAGCACCCGCAAGCCCGCCGCCTATATCACCCGGGAGGCGTGGTTCATGGGCCTTCCATTCTACGTCGACGAGCGCGTACTGGTCCCGCGCTCCCCCATCGCGGAACTGATCGCCGAGGGCTTCAGCCCCTGGGTGGAACCCGACGCCGTGCGCAGGGTGCTCGATCTGTGCACCGGAAGCGGTTGCATCGGACTGGCGACGGCCAGCGTGTTTCCGCAGGCCGAGGTCTGGCTCGCCGACGTGTCGCCGGAGGCGCTCGCGGTGGCGCGGCGCAATGTCCGGGCCCATGGCATGGAAGAACGGACCCGGGTGATCCGGAGCGACGTCTTCGACGGGCTCGGTGATGCTCCACCGTTCGACCTGATCGTGTCGAATCCGCCCTACGTCGATGCCGGCGAGATGGCCGATCTGGCGCCCGAGTACCGGCACGAGCCGTCGCTGGGCCTCGCCGCCGGCGCGGACGGCCTGGACGTGGTAGGGCGCATCCTGGCCGAGGCGGGGCCGCATCTGACCGATCACGGCGTACTGATCGCCGAGGTCGGCAACAGCCGGCCGGCGCTGGAGGACGCCTTTCCGGACGTCCCCTTCACCTGGCTCGAATTTGCCGGGGGCGGCGAGGGGGTCTTCCTGCTGACCCGGGAGCAGCTCGACGGCTGACTGGCTTCACGGTGCGGGCTCAGCACTGCTCCCAGGGAAGTCCGCGGAAGCGCCATCCCGAGATCGTGGAGCGGTGGTGCTCCCCATCCAGCGGGCCCTCGAATCCCTCGTCGACGGAATACACGTTCTCGATACCGGCCTCGACCAGGGCGTGTCCGGCGGCGACCGAGCGTTTGCCGCTGCGGCAGATCAGGAACACGGCCGGCGCGTCCTCGCCGACATCTCCGATCCCGCCCAGCAGCAGCTTGCGCACCTCGGCAACGAACTGGGGATTCTCGACCCAGTCGGGTTCGTCGATCCACGGAATGTGCACTGCACCAACCGGGTGGCCGACGAACAGGTACTCCATGGTCGAGCGGATATCGACCAGCAGGTCGCGCGGACGCCGGCTCAGGCTGTCGAAGGCCTGCTGGGGTGTCACTCTCCTGGGCGTGGCTGCGGTCATCTCCTTCCCTCGTCGTGTCGGGTGCCGTCAAGGCATGTGGCTCTGGCGGCGTTCGGGGCGCCAGGCCGCGATCGGCCTGCGCCCGCGACCCCGGCCGCGAGCCGGCTCAGGCGGTCACGGTCCGGTTGCGCCCGCCCCGCTTGGCCGAATACAGGGCATTGTCCACGCGCTTGAGCATCGCGAGTAGCGTCTCCCCGGGGCGGTACTCGGTCACGCCAAGGCTGATCGTCAGTCGGCCGCACCTCGGGAAGTCCGCCTCTCCCACCCGCATGCGGGTGGACTCGGCCAGCTGCCGCGCGTGATCGAGCCCGGTCTCCGACAGCAGCAGCATGAACTCCTCGCCGCCCCACCGGGCAAGGATATCCGTGCGCCGGACCTGTTGCCCGACCAGCGCGCCGATCCCCTGCAGCACGCGATCCCCGACATCATGGCCGAACTCGTCGTTCACGCGCTTGAAATGGTCGATGTCGAACATCATCACGGAGAACTGCGTGCCATAGCGCCGGGCGCGCTCCAGCTCGAGCTGGAGCACCTCCTCGAACTTCCAGCGATTGTAGAGGCCGGTCAGATGGTCATGCGAGGCCTGCCGCGCCAGTTCCCTCTCCAGCCGCTTGCGCTCGGAGATGTCCACGCCGAAACCGGCCAGAAAGGTCCCGCCCTGCAGCCGCACCCGGTTGCAGGTGAACAGGTAGTGGACGAGCTGGCGGTTGTGGTCGCGCAGTCCCGCCTCGATCTCCGCGGATCCCTCCTGCAGGGTCAGCTCGAAGGCGCTGCCCAGCCGCTGCCGGTCCAGCGGATCGGCGAGTTTCACGGCCTCCCGCCCCTGGATCCGGTCCTCGCCGATGCCGGTGACCCGTTCCAGGTTGCGGTTCCAGCGCACCAGTCTGCCCTCGGTATCGAGCAGGAAGAAGATCGCCGGCAGGCCGTCGAGTATTGTCTCGACCAGATCCCGCTGGTCGCGGAGCTGGTCCTCGAGGCGGCGCCGGTCCGTCACGTCCTGGATGGTGCCGCGCATGCGCACCGACCGGCCGCCGTCACCCCGGACCACCCGCGCCCGTTCCTGAACCGTGCGCTGGCTGCCGTCGGACCGAATGATCCGTTGCTCCAGCTCGTAGCCGGAGCCGTTCTCGAGGGCGTCGGCGATCGCGCGCTCGAGGCGTTCACGGTCCTCCGGATGCACCAGCCGGAGGATGTCCCCGTAGTCCGGCTGCGGGGACCCGGGTTCCAGCCCGAAGATGCGGAAGACCTCGTCCGACCAGGAGATCTGGCCCGATTCGATGTCCCTGACCCAGTTGCCGAGCCGCGCCATCTCCTGGGCGGCCGCCAGTTCGGCCTGACTGTGCCGCAATTCCCGCTCGGCCCTCTGCCGTTCGGTGATGTCCCGTATCACCGCCTGCAGGAACGGACCCTCGGGCAGATCCACCCGGCTCAGCAGGACCTCGCTCGGAAAGGTTCGGCCGTCCAGCCCCTTGTACAGCCACTCGTAGGCCACCGAACCGTTGGTCAGCGCCTGTTCGGCGTAGGTCTCCGCGGTCTCCCGGGAGCACCGGCCGTCGGCCTGGACTTCCGGCGAGCGGTCAGCCGGATGGTGCCCGATCAGATCCCGGGGTGACGGGGCGCCGAACAGCTCCACGCTGGCCGGGTTGCAGTCGATGATCGCCCGCCGGTCGTGCAACAGGATCGCATCGCGCGAGGCATCGAACACGGCCTTGTACTGGGTCAGCGTCCGTTCGCTCAGCAGGTTCTCGGTGATGTCCTCGATCGCGACCACCGCACCCTGGGCATCCCCGGCACCGTCGAGCAGGGGCGTTGCGTAGTAGCGCGCGAAGAACGGACTGCCGTCGATGCGGCGGAAGGTATCCGTGCCGACCTCGAGCGGACTGCCGCTGACCATCGCCCGGTGGATCGGGCACTCGATCACGGAGTACCGGACCCCGTCCTCGTCGCCATGGTTGGTCAGCGAATGGCTGTCCCGGCCGAGGACCGACTCGGGCGAGGTGAAACCGAACAGGCGAGTGGCGGCCCGGTTCAGGAAGGTGAAGCGCCCCTCCAGGTCGACGCCGAAGACCCCGGTCGCGAGGTTCTCCAGCAGCAGACGCGACAGATCCGGCTCCGGCAGCGCGCTCGGCATCGATCCCGCGGCGTGGTCTTTCGCACCGGACATGATCTCTCCAGGTGGGACGGGACCGATCCGGTCCCGTGATCAGGGCCTGTGGCCCATGATACGCCTGTGCGCGCCCGATCCGGGCCGGGTGCACGGACGTTTCCGGCAGTGCCGTGCTCGGGCTACACTACGCCCATGTCGGGAAACAGCTTCGGAAGGTCTTTCGTCGTCACCAGCTTCGGGGAGAGCCACGGCCCGGCGCTGGGGGCGGTCGTCGACGGCTGCCCGCCCGGGCTTCCGCTAAGCGAGGCGGAACTGCAGGGCGATCTCGACCGCCGGCGCCCGGGGCAGTCGCGTCACACCACGCAGCGCCGCGAGCCGGATCAGGTGCGGATCCTCTCGGGCGTGTTCGAGGGCGTAACCACCGGCGCGCCGATCGGGCTGCTGATCGAGAACGTCGACCAGCGCTCCAAGGACTACAGTGAGATCAGGGACCGCTTCCGCCCGGGTCACGCCGATTACACCTATCACCAGAAATACGGACTGCGCGACTATCGCGGCGGCGGGCGCAGTTCGGCGCGCGAGACCGCGCTGCGCGTCGCGGCCGGCGGCATCGCCAAACGCTACCTGGCGCATCGCTACGGCGTCGAGATCCGCGGCTGGCTGTCCCAGCTCGGGCCGATCCGGGTCGACTTCCGCGATGCCGGTGCCGTGAACCAAAACCCCTTCTTCGCGCCCGACCCGGACCGTGTGCCCGAGCTCGAGGCCTTCATGGACCGCCTGCGCAAGTCCGGCGATTCCGTCGGCGCGCGCATCGAGGTCGAGGCGCGCGGGGTACCGCCGGGCTGGGGCGAACCGATCTTCGACCGCCTGGACGCCGATATCGCCGGCGCGATGATGAGCATCAACGCGGTGAAGGGCGTGGAGATCGGGGACGGCTTCGCGGTGGTCGAGCAGCGCGGTACCGAACACCGCGACGAACTGACGCCCGAGGGCTTTCTCAGCAATCACTCGGGCGGCGTGCTCGGCGGCATCTCCTCGGGTCAGACCGTCCGGGTGAGCATGGCCCTGAAGCCGACCTCGAGCATCCGGCTCGCCGGACGCACGGTGAACATCGACGGCGAACCGGTGGAGGTCGTCACCAAGGGCCGCCACGATCCCTGCGTCGGCATCCGGGCGACCCCCATCGCCGAGGCGATGCTGGCGCTGGTGCTGATGGATCACGCGCTGCGCCACCGCGCCCAGAACGCCGACGTGCAAACCGGTCTGCACCAGTACACCGAGACCGGCGAGGGCTGACCGGGACCGGTTTTTCCGTATCGTCGCGACCTGGCGGCGGGGTTCCCCACGGCATTTCGGGACCGCCTGCCGGTCCCTGCACGGCGTTGCGGGCAGGTGGCCAGGCAGGCCCCGGTATTCGATCCGTCCACCCGATCACGGGACGCCGTGAATACATCCCTGTAGGCTTGACGGCAGCATCCCTGCTGCCGACACCCGTGATCGGGTGGACGGATCGAATACCTCTACCTCCAAGGTTTATGCGTCCTGTCCGTGAACCAGCACGTTCGCCTCTCCAGTTTCTACTTCTTCTACTTCGCCAGCATCGGGGCGTTCATGCCCTTCTGGGGGCCGTATCTGGCCGAGCTGGGCTTCACCGGTTCGCAGATCGGCGAACTGATGGCGATCATCCTGGCGACGAAGATCGTTGCGCCGAACGTCTGGGGCTGGCTCGCGGACCGGGCGGGGGTGCGCATGCCGATCATCCGCCTGGGTGCGCTGGTGGGGCTGCTGACCTTCGGCGGGGTGCTGTTGCACTCCGGCTACTGGTGGCTGGCGGTGGTGATGGCGGTGTTCAGCTTCTTCTGGAACGCGATCCTGCCGCAGTTCGAGGCGACCACCCTGCGGTCGCTGGGACATGGCAGCCACCGCTATGCACTGGTGCGCCTGTGGGGCTCGATCGGCTTCATCCTGGCGGTGGCCGGACTCGGCTGGCTGCTCGACACCGTATCGATCCAGTGGCTCCCCTGGATCATGCTGGCGCTGCTTGCCGGGCTCTATCTCGCCACGCTTCAGGTTCGCGAGCCGCCGGGCGGTGAACCCGGCGGGGACGCGGCGGGCGCATTGTCGGCCGTGCTGCGCCGACCCGAGGTGATTGCGCTGCTGCTGGCCTGTTTCTTCATGCAGGCGAGCCACGGACCTTATTACGCCTTCTTCACGCTGTACGTGGAGGCACAGGGCTTCAGCCGTGCGGTCGCGGGGCAGCTCTGGGCGCTTGGGGTGGCGGCCGAGGTGATGGTGTTCCTGCTGATGCCGCGCCTGATCCTGCGCTTCGGGGCATGGCCCCTGGTGACGCTGGCGCTGGTGCTGACCACACTGCGCTGGTGGCTGCTGGCCACCGTGCCCGAGAGCCTGCCGGCGCTCGTGATGATCCAGCTGCTGCACGCGGCGAGCTACGGGGTCTATCACGCGGCGGCGATCTCGCTGGTGCACGTCTATTTTCCCGGGCGGCTGCAGGGGCGGGGGCAGGCGCTGTACTCTTCGCTCAGCTTCGGGCTGGGCGGGGCCATCGGAAGCCTCGCCAGTGGTTACCTCTGGGACGGGGTCAGCCCGGCATCCGTTTATCTCTTCGCGGCGGTGCTGGCGGGGGCCGGTGTGGTGGTCGCGACGGCGGGGTGGATGCACCGGGTGGTGCGCTGATGGTGCGCATTCATGGTCTTGCAGGAGCGTGCTGGGGTGGAGGGGTGCATGGGCGGGAGCGGGGTGTGCCGGGGCCGGGCACGCTCGAGCCTTCCATGGCCGCCGACGGTCCGGCCCCGGCACACCCCGCTCCCGCCTTCGGCGTGGGTGCAGGCGCGAACCGGCGACGTCGCGCTACCCTTGTACGACATATCCTTGTCTTTTCCAGGAGAGTGGAAGCAGTAGGGTGGGCCAAGCGCAGCGGGCCCACCATCTGGGGCTGGCGACGTCGCGTTACTCTGATACGACATGCCCTTGTCTTTTCGAGAAAAGTGGAAGCAGTAGGGTGGGCCAAGCGCAGCGGGCCCACCATCTGGGTCGCGCCGTTCGGTGGTGGGCACACTTCGTTTTGCCCACCCTGCGACCTTCGGGTGGCGCCGCATCGCCCTGGAAGGTAGCGTGAAAATGACGCCATGGAAGAATACGGACAGCAGGGGACAGAGGAGTATTCAGGCCCTTTTCAGTGTGCGTCCGTGTTTTCCGTGGCGCGCCTTTTCATCAGGGGTGGCGGAGTGCCACGATCGTTAGGGAGGGTTCGAAGTGACGCGGATCGCGATTGCGGGAGCAGGGGGACGCATGGGGCAGGCGCTGGTGGGGGCGGTGACGGACCACCCGCGGGCCAGCCTGGGGGCCGCGAGCGAGCGCGCGGGCAGTGCGCTGGTCGGTGAGATGCTGGCCACCGGCGGCGAGCCGGTTCGGGTGGTGGCCGATATCGCCGAGGTCGTGGACGATTTCGACGTGCTGATCGACTTCACGCGCCCCGAGGCCACCGTCGCTCACGCGGCGCTGTGCCGGGCTCGCGGCAAGCGGCTGGTGGTCGGGACGACCGGACTCGGAGCTGAGCAGGAGGCGGAACTGCGGACAGCGTCGGGGCATGTTCCGGTGGTCTTCGCGCCGAACATGAGCGTGGGGGTGAACCTCACGTTCAGGCTGGTGGAGCTGGCGGCCCGGGTTCTCGGGGACAGTGTCGACATCGAGATCCTCGAGGCGCACCACCGTCACAAGGTGGATGCCCCGTCCGGCACCGCGCTGAGGCTCGGCCGCATCGTGGCGGATACGCTCGGGCGGGATCTGGAGACGGATGCGGTCTACGGGCGCGAGGGCCGGACCGGCGCCCGGGAGCGGCGCACGATCGGCTTCGCGACCGTTCGGGCCGGGGATATTGTCGGCGAGCACACCACGCTGTTCGCGGCCGAGGGTGAGCGGGTGGAGATCACCCACCGGGCGAGCAGCCGCATGACCTTCGCGTCAGGGGCCGTCCGCGCCGCGGTCTGGCTGAACGACCAGCCGCCCGGCCTCTACGACATGCAGGACGTCCTGGGTCTGCGCTGAACGG
>NZ_JAWLHP010000038.1:0-30517 GCF_041690275.1 Thioalkalivibrio sp. | reverse complement strand
GTCTTACCTGAAGCCATCGCGGCTGGAAGCCGCTCCCACCGCGCTCCTACGACCTGGGTCCGGGAACGTTGCGGGCCTGCCGCAGGAAGGCGACGATTCCGGCGCGTTCGATCCGGCGCGCCTCGGTGTCGTTGCGCCCCTTGTACTCGATCTGGCCCTCGTCGAGCGCGCGTTCGCCGATCACCAGTCGGTGCGGCAGGCCGATCAGTTCCATGTCGGCGAACATCACGCCCGGACGGACCTCGCGGTCGTCCAGCAGCACCGCGAGTCCGGCGGCCTCCAGTTCATCGTGCAGCGCGGCCGCCGCCTCGCGGACCCGCTGGGACTTCTTCGCACCAATCGGGCACAGCGCGACGTCGAAGGGGGCCAGCGCCTGCGGCCAGCGGATGCCGCGCTCGTCGTGATTCTGTTCGATGGCCGCGGCAACCACCCGCGACACGCCGATGCCGTAGCAGCCCATGGCCATCGTGCGTTCTCGGCCGGCCTCGTCGAGTACGGTCGCGTTCAGGGCCTGGCTGTACTTGTCCCCGAGCTGGAAGATGTGGCCGACCTCGATACCGCGGCGGATCTCGATCGCGCCGGAGCCGTCCGGCGCCGGTTCGCCCGGGGCGATGTTGCGCAGATCGGCGGTTTCGGGAAGGGGAAGGTCGCGTTCCCAGTTGATCCCGGTCAGGTGATGGTCATCTTCATTCGCCCCCGCAACGAAATCGGCGAGCCCGGCCACCGCCTGGTCCGCCAGCGCCGGAAGGGGGCAGTTCAGCGGTCCGAGCGAGCCGGTGCCGGCGCCTACGGCTGCCCGGATCTCGGCGTCGGCCGCCATGCGCAGGGGGGCGTCGATCCAGGGGTGCTTCTCGGCCTTCACCGCGTTCAGTTCGTGGTCGCCGCGCAGCAGCACCGCGACCAGCGGCGCCCTGACCTCGCTGCTCGCGGCCAGCACCAGGGTCTTCACGGTCTGCCTCGCCGGTACGTCCAGGAACGCGGACAACTCCTCGATGCTGCGCACCCCCGGGGTGGCCACCTTCTCGAGCGCCTGCCGTGGTGGTGGGGCGGTTTCGGCAGCGGGGGCGGGGGCCAGCTCGACATTGGCCGCATAGCCGCCCGCGGAGAAGGCGATGCGGTCTTCGCCGGAGTCGGCGAGCACGTGGAACTCGTGCGAGGCGTTGCCGCCGATCGCGCCGGTGTCGGCCTCGACCGCACGGAATTCGAGCCCGCAGCGTTCGAAGATGCGCGTGTAGGCGGCGTGCATCGCGTCGTAGGTCTGCTGGAGGCTGTCCGGTTCCAGGTGGAAGGAGTAGGCATCCTTCATCAGGAACTCGCGGGCACGCATGATCCCGAAGCGGGGCCGGCGTTCGTCGCGGAACTTGGTCTGGATCTGGTAGTAGTTGACCGGCAGCTGCCTGTAGCTGCGGATCTCGCGCCGGACGAGGTCGGTGATGACCTCCTCGTGCGTGGGACCGAAGCAGAAGTCGCGCTGGTGGCGATCCTTCAGTCGCAGCAGTTCGGCGCCGTAGTGTTCCCAGCGCCCGGACTCCTGCCACAGTTCGGCCGGTTGTACAGCGGGCATCAGCAGTTCCAGCGCGCCGGAGCGATCCATCTCTTCCCGTACGATCTGCTCGACCCGGCGCAATACGCGCAGGCCGATCGGCAGCCAGGTGTAGAGTCCCGACGCCAGGCGCCGGATATAACCGGCGCGCAGCAGCAACTGATGGCTGACGACCTCCGCCTCGGCGGGTGTCTCCTTCAGGGTGTTGAGGGGGAATTGCGAGATGCGCATGGGTTCCGTTCCTGCAGGTTCGCTGGATTCCGGGCGCCGCGTCGGGCGCGGCCGGCGAGGTGTCAGAACGTGCCGCTGTTCCAGCCCCAGAGCTTGCGCGGGGCATCGGCGAATTCGATGTAGACGCGCTCGCGGGGGATCGCGAGCAGTTCTTCAAGCCGTTCGCACAGCGCCTGGGAGAGCTCGGCGGTGCGCGACTCGGGCAGACCGATGCTCTTCAGCTCGCAGTAGGCCAGCGGTTCGGTGGTGCCGCCAAAGCGCATGTCCGGGTTGTGTTGCAGGCGCACCATCACGTAGGCCTCCGGCTTGCCCAGCCATTCCGCGGTCGCGCTCGAGAGTGTGGCGGTCAGGCGTCCGCTGTTGGCGGGCAGCGGCGTATTGGTCTCGATGCTCAGCAGTGGCATGCGCGCGTTCCGGCGATGTTGGAATCACGACATGGTACCAGCTTGCCCCGCCAGGTCGGGAGTCAATACCCGGCCAAACTGCACTACACTAGATCACGCTGCCCGAAGGAATGGAGATCGCTCTCGTCGCTGCGATCGTTTCCCCCGTCCCCCCTGGCTCCAGGTCGTGGCAGGGGTGTCCGGGGCGCACTGTGCGCGATCTTCACATCAAGAGGATTGGGGTTAAGACAGAATCCGGTGTAATATAGGATATATTAGAGAACACTAATATGTTGAGGCCCGCAACGGGTTACATCAAGGCTATCGGGGACGGGATCATGAAGGCTCTATGGACGAAACTGGCCGCTGCGGCGCTGCTGGCACTGCCCATCGTGGCGACGGCCCAGATGCCGTTTCTCACCGCGACGGTCGAACGGGAGACGCTGATGCACGAACGCATTCTCGACGGACGGGTCGAGGCGGTGCAGCGCTCGACGATCTCCGCCCAGACCTCGGGAAGGGTGCTGGAGATCCGGTATGACGTGGACGACTTCGTGGAGCAGGGCGATCTGGTCGTTCAGATCAGCGACACCGAGCAGCAGTCACGCGTACGGGCGGCCGAGGGCAATCTCAGCGAGGCGCGCGCGCAGTTCCTGGAGGCCCGTGCCGACTTCGAGCGCATCGAGAACATATTTGGCGAGCAACTGGTATCGGAGGCGGAGTACGACCGCGCGCGTGCGGCCCGGGATGCGGCGCGGGCCCGGCTGGAATCGGCCCAGGCCGCGCTGGCGGAGGCACGGGAACAGGTCGAGTACACGCAGGTCCGTGCGCCCTATGCCGGCATCGTCACGGAACGACACGTGGAGGTGGGCGAGTCGGTCAGCCCGGGGTCTCCCCTGCTGAGCGGGATCAGCCTCGAACAGGTGCGGGTGGAGGTCGATGTGCCACAGCAGCTGATGGATCCGCTGCGGCGACACCGCACCGCGTATGTGGTGCTCGATGGCGGAGAACGCATCGAGGCCGAGAGCCTCACGATCTTTCCCTATGCCGATCCCGCGACCAACAGCTTCCAGGTGCGCGTGAACCTGCCGGAACTCGACGACACCTCCGGCCTGTTTCCGGGCATGTTCGTGAAGACCGCGATCAAGCTGGGAGAAGACCAGCGCCTGGTGGTGCCGTCGGAGGCCGTCGTCTTCCGCAGCGAGGTGGTCGCGGTCTATGTGATCGATCCGGAGGGCCGCATCGTATTCCGCCAGATCCGGGTGGGGCGGGAGTTGCCCGAGGGGTTCGAGGTCCTGGCCGGCCTGCGGCAGGGTGAGCGGGTGGCGCTGGACCCGGTGCATGCCGGAATCCACATGAAGGAAACCCAGCGGGTGGCACGATGAGTGAGCAGGACCGTCCGCAAGGGGGGGGTACGGGGTCCGGCCGGAACGGGGAAGAGGCGCCCATGGGCATCTCCGGGGGCATCGCCCGCAAATTCCTGACCACCCAGATCACGCCGCTGCTGGCCCTTGTGGGCCTGCTCCTCGGCGCCTTCGCGGTGTTGATCACCCCGCGCGAGGAGGAACCCCAGATCAACGTGACCATCGCGGACGTCTTCATCCCGTTCCCCGGGGCGACCGCGGAAGAGGTCGCGCAACTGGTTGCGACCCCTGCCGAGCAGGTGCTGTCCGAGATCGAGGGCCTCGACGACATCTTCTCGACCTCGCAGCCGAACCTCGCGAAGATCACGGTTCAGTTCAAGGTCGGCGAAGACCGCACCGAGGCGCTGGTCCGGCTGTACACGCAGGTCTTCTCCAACCGGGACTGGCTGCCGGAGAACCTCGGAGTCGGGGAGCCGCTGATCAAGCCGATGGGCATCGACGACGTTCCCATCGTGACCATCACCCTGTGGACCGACGACGAGACCCGCGGCGGCCACGACCTCCTGGCGGTCGCGCATGCGATCGAATCGGAACTCAAGCGCGTGCCGGGCACCCGCGACATCTACACCATGGGCGGCCCGGACCACGTCGTGCATGTGCGCTTCCGGCCCGAGGCGCTGGCGGGCCACCGCCTCTCGGTCGACGATCTGCGCAAGGCGCTGAGGGCCAGCAACTTCAGCCGCGACGCGGGTGCGCTGTACCTGGACAACCAGGAAGTACTGGTGCAGGCCGGCGACTTCATCACCCGTCCCGAGGATTTTGCCGCGCTGGTGGTGGGCATGCACGATGGGCTTCCGGTCTACCTGTCGGACGTTGCCGAGGTCGTGCAGGGGCCCGCCTACACCACCCAGCACGTGGGTTTCGCCTATGGGCCGGCAGCCGCTGAAGAGGCGTATTTCGGCGAGATGCATCCGGCGGTGACCGTCGCCGTGGCCAAGCAACCGGGCACCAACGCGGTGGACATTGCCGATGCGCTGGTGAACCGGCTCGACCAGCTGCGCGGGATCTACATCCCCGATGGCGTGGAGGCCACCATCACCCGCAACTACGGGGCGACCGCGGACTACAAGGCCAAGACCCTGATCCAGAAGCTGATCTTTGCCACCGCCTCCGTGGTGGTGCTGGTGTGGATTGCGCTTGGCTGGCGCGAGGCCTTCATCGTCGGCACCGCAGTGGTGATCACGCTGGCACTGACACTGTTCGCGTCCTGGGCATGGGGCTTCACCCTCAACCGCGTGTCGCTCTTCGCGCTGATCTTCTCCATCGGGATTCTCGTGGACGACGCGATCGTGGTGGTGGAGAACATCCACCGGCACATGAGCATGGGCGGCAAGAGGTTCCTCGAGGCGATTCCCGTGGCGGTGGACGAGGTTGGCGGCCCAACCATCCTGGCCACCTTCACGGTCATCGCGGCCCTGCTCCCGATGGCCTTCGTCACCGGCCTGATGGGTCCGTACATGAGCCCGATCCCGATCAATGCCAGCCTGGGCATGATCATCTCGCTGGCGGTCGCCTTCGTGGTCACCCCGTGGCTCACGTACAAGGTGCTCAGGCGCCAGGCCGAGCGTCACGAGAAGGCGATCCTGGCCGGCCATGGCGGGCACGGCGACGAGACCGGTTCAAAGCAGCTGATGCGCATCTTCAACGTGATCCTGCGGCCGTTCCTCGGCACGACGGCAAAGGCCCGGCTGGCGCGGATCATCATGTTCACCGGCACGCTGGTGCTGATTCTCGCCTCGGTGTCGCTGGTGTACTTCCAGGCCGTTGTGCTGAAGATGCTGCCCTTTGACGACAAGGCGGAATTTCAGGTCGTGCTGGACATGCCCGAGGGCAGCAGTCTCGAGAGCACCACCCGCGCCCTGTCGGAGATGGCCGACTACCTGCGGAGCGTGCCGGAGGTGCAAGACGTACAGACCTATGCCGGCACCGCGGCCCCGATCAACTTCAACGGCCTGGTGCGTCAGTACTACCTGCGGGAGGGCGCGCATCTGGGCGATATCCAGGTGAATCTGACCGACGCCGCCGACCGCAGCCGCAGGAGCCACGACATCGCGCTCGCGGTGCGGCCCGCGATCAAGGAGATTGCGGAGCGCCACGGGGCCCGGGTGAAGGTGGTCGAGGTACCGCCGGGGCCGCCGGTGATGTCCCCGATCGTCGCGGAGATCTACGGGCCGGATTACGACGGACAGATCGAGATCGCACACCGGGTCCGGGAGGTCTTCGAAGACACGCCCCACCTCACGGACATCGACGACTCGGTGGAACATCCGGGGCCGAAATACATCCTGCAGGTGGATCGGCAGCGCGCCGCCCGACTGGGCGTGTCGCAGCAGACGGTGGTCAGCGCCGTGCAGACCGCCCTCTCCGGCGAGGACGTGACCTTCCTCTACGGCACGAACGTGAAATACGCGGTGCCGGTGCGCCTGCAGTTCGAGCAGGCGGACCTTGGCAGCCTCGGTGCAGTTCTCGGAATGCACGTGCGTTCCGAGGGCGGTGCGCTGGTGCCGATTTCCGAGGTGGTGAACGTGATCGACACCTCCCGAGAGCACTCGATCCACCACAAGAACCTGCTGCCGGTCGTGTACGTCATCGGCGATCAGGCCGGGGGCGTGGACAGCCCGCTGTACGGCATGGCCGACCTCTTCGGGCAGCTGCAGGACATGCCGATGGCCTTTGGCGATCCCCTCGACCAGTATTTCGTCTCGCAGCCCGACAACCCCTACCGGTTCAGCCTGAAGTGGGACGGCGAATGGAAGGTGACCTATGAGACCTTCCGGGACATGGGCATCGCCTATTCGGTCGGCCTGATCCTGATCTACCTGCTGGTGGTGGCCCAGTTCCGCTCCTACATGGTGCCGCTGATCATCATGGCGCCGATCCCGCTGACCGTGATCGGGGTGATGCCCGGGCACGCCTTCGTGGATGCCCTGTTCATGGACGCGAAGTTCACCGCGACCTCGATGATCGGCATGATCGCGCTGGCAGGGATCATCGTGCGCAACTCGATCCTGCTTGTTGACTTCATCAACGAGGAGATCCGGCGCGGTGTGGAGGTGACCGAGGCGGTGGTCAATGCCGGTGCGGTGCGGGCCAAGCCGATCGTGCTGACCGGTCTCGCGGCGATGGTCGGCGCCGGCTTCATCATCGACGATCCGATCTTCAGCGGGCTTGCGGTGTCCCTGATCTTTGGCATCCTGGTGTCCACGCTGCTGACGCTGGTGATCATCCCGGTGCTGTACTACCTCTACGTGCGCTCGCGCGTGGACCTGATCAAGGCGCAGTCAGCCTGACCCAGTGGCGGTGCCTGCCGGGGGAGCCGCCGGCGAACGCAGGAGGTGAACATGCAGGTGGAGATGGGTGAAGAAGGCCTGGACATCACGGGCATCACGCGCGATCAGTGCGCGCTGCTGGCGGACGCACTGAAGGCGAGCAGCGACCAGCAGTTCATGGACGACGCGGAGCTGCGCCGCCTGTTCAAGCTCCTGGCGGTACTGCAGAGCGAGCTGTGGGACGACATGACCGAGGGCAAGTTCGACTTCGATCCCTACCGCAAGCAGTAAGGTCGCATCCCGCCGTGGCCCTCCTTCCACCCCAACCCTCCCCCGCAAGCGGGGGCGGGGGCCTTCATGGTCGGGGGTGGCGCAGGGTCATCACGGTCAGGTCGGCATCGGGCGAGGGCCTTTGGCCCGGTGGCTCTTCCAGCCTGCACGGATGGCCGTCGCGGCCTCACAGAAACAGCCACCCGACGATGAATACCGCGGCGATCACCCCGGCAACGTCGGCCGACAGCGCCGCGGCCAGCGTATGCCGCACCCGGCGTACCTGGATTGCGCCGAAGTACACCGCCAGCACATAAAAGGTGGTCTCCGTGGAGCCCTGGAGGGTTGAGACCAGCAATCCCACGTGGGTGTCGGGGCCGGTCGCCGGGTCCTGCATGATTCCGGCCATGATGCCGTAGGCCCCGGATCCGGACAGCGGCCGGAGCAGCGCCATCGGCAACGCCTCGGGCGGAAGCCCCAGCGGGGCGGTCCAGGGCGCGAGCAGCCCGACGAACACGCCGAGCGCCCCGCTCGCGCGCAGCATGCCGACCGCGACCAGGATCGCGACCAGGTAGGGAATGATGCGCAGGGCGACCTGGAAGCCCTCCTTCGCGCCCTCGACGAAGACCTCGTAGATCCGCACCCCGCGGGCGACCCCGAACAGCAGGAAGCCGATGATCAGCCCCGGGATGATCCACGGAGCGATCGCCTGGCCGTAGAGAATGGTCAGCGGGATGACGGCCAGAACGCCCAGCAGCGCCAGCACGCTGACCCAGGCGGGGTAGCCCTCGGCGGGCACCTCGATGCCGGTCGGCTGTGCGGCGTCCGGCGCGCCCTCCGGCTCCGGGCGGGTCCGGGCATCCGGTTCCGGTTCCGCTGCGGTCACGGCGCCGGGGGGCGGCGCCGGCGCGGGCGGCGGGAAGAAGCGCTGCAGCATCAGGGCGCTGGTGATGCCGGTGATCGTCGCGAACAGCGTGGCGAACAGTGTCGTGGGCAGTATCGCGGCCGGTTCCGCCGCGCCGAGGCTCGCCCGCAGCGCGATCACGCCGGTGGGCAGCAGCGTGATGCTGGAGGTGTTGATCGCGAGGAACAGGGCCATCGCGTTGGTGGCCGTGCCCGGATGCGGGTTCAGCCGGTTCAGCTCCTGCATTGCCCGGATCCCGAAGGGCGTCGCGGCGTTGCCGAGGCCGAGGATGTTCGCGGAGAAGTTGAGGATCATCGCGCCCATCGCCGGGTGCTCCGGGGGCACGCTGGGGAACAGGCGGGTCATCAGCGGCCGGAGCAGCCGCGCAAGCACGGTCAGCAGTCCGCCGGCCTCCGCGACCTTCATCAGTCCCAGGAACAGCGCCATCACGCCGACCAGGCCGATGGCCAGTTCCACCGCGCTGCCGGCGGAACTGATCGCCGCCTCCGACAGTTCCTGCATCGGTCGGGCGTCAGTGCCGATCTCCGTCAGTTCCCGCCAGGCGGCACTGAAGAAGGCCACGGCCACCAGCACGAAGAAGATCAGGTTCATCCGCGGGGCCGCCGTCAGCGGTTCTCGCCGCGCGAGACCGCGCGCAGGACGAGGTCCATCGCCGGCGTTGGCAGCAGCCGCTTGAGTGTCGCGAACAGGTGGGTCGGGAGGGTCACGCGGTAGCGGGCCTTCGGCCGCCGCGCCTCGAGGGCACGGATCACCGCCTTCAGCACGGCCTCCGGACCGAGCGTGAAAGGAGCGTCGCGGCCGGCGTCGGCAAGCCGGCTCTCGGCGCGCTCGTAGGTCTGTCGCCAGTAGCTCTGTCGCGGCCGGATGAAGCGGCGGTAGGCCAGGAAGGCATTGGCCCGGAACCGGCTGCGGATGGGCCCGGGCTCGATCAGCACTACGTGGATGCCGCTGCCGTGCAGCTCGTGGCGCATCACGTCGCTCAGGCCTTCGATCGCAAACTTGGAGCAGACGTAGGCGCCGCGCAGGCGCAGGCCAACCAGGCCGAGCACCGAGCTGTTCTGGATGATGCGTCCCTCGCCCTGCCGGCGCATCACCGGAATCACGGCGTTGGTGAGTTCCAGCCAGCCGAGGACGTTCGTCTCCAGCTGGGCGCGCAGTGCCTGCCGGGAGAGGTCCTCGACCGCACCCGGCTGCCCGTAGGCGCCGTTGTTGAACAGGGCGTAGAGCCTGCCGCCGGTGCGCGCAAGCACCTCGTGCACCGCGCTCTGGATGCTTGCCGGGTCATCAAGGTCGAGGCGCAGCGCCTCCAGTCCCCGGCCATTGAGGCGTGCGACGCACTCTCCGCGGCGCGCGGTGGCGAAGACCCGGTAGCCGCGTTCCTTCAGCGCAAAGGCGACGTGTTCGCCGATGCCGGAGGAGCAGCCGGTGATCAGGACCGCGCGGGCGTGATCCGGCATTTCAATAGGTCAGCGTGACGACGTTGGGTTCGATCACCTCGGCAATGAATCCACCGCCCCCGCGCATGCCGTCCATCTCGGGAATCGCGTTGTCGAGGGTCAGGCCGTTCTCCTGCATGGCGCCGGTGCAGGCGTAGAAGCGCGCCCCCGCGTCGTGGGCATCCTGCATGAAGCTGTAGACCGATTTCTCCCGGGCCGTGCCCGGGTGGATGGCCTCCGCGAACCCCGTGATCAGCAGCCGGGTGCTCTCGCCCGCGAAATACACCTCGACCTCCAGGTCCATCGCCGCGGCCGCGGTGGCCTGGAAAAACGGCGCTCCCAGCGTGCCATAACGGTCGAGATCCAGGGTCAGCAGCATGATCACGATCTTGTCGGCCATGGTTTTGCCTCGATTCTTCATGCGCCGTGACCGCCCGTCGCGCGGTCACGGCAGGAGTTTGTCAGGCAGATGCTTTCATTCGCAAGATTCGGCCGCATAATACGCCCATCCCCTGACAGCATCCGGAGTGAACCGTGCCGATCTACGAATACGAATGCCGCGGCTGCGGCAGCAAGACCGAGGTGATCCAGAAGCTCTCGGACGCGGCGTTGACCGACTGCCCGTCCTGCGGCGCGCCTGAACTGTCGAAGCTGGTGTCGGCGGCGGGCTTCCGCCTGGCCGGCGGCGGCTGGTACGAGACCGATTTCAAGAAGGACGGGAAGCGCAACCTGAAGGATGCGCCGAAGCCCGAAGGCGGGGCGTCCGGCACCTCCGGCCCGCCGGCCTCCAGCCCGGGCGGCAGCGCGACGAACGCCCAGGCCGGCTGAGTGCTGGTCCACCTTCGCCGCTATCTGATTGCGGGACTGCTGGTCTGGGTCCCGTTGATCGTGACCGGGCTGATCATCAAGCTCCTCGTGGACATGCTCGACTTCACGATGCTGCTGCTGCCTCCGAGCTGGCGGCCGGAGGCGGTCCTGGGCTTCAGCGTACCCGGCATCGGCGTGGTGGTGGCGATCGTGATCGTGCTCATTACCGGCCTGATCGCCGCGAATTTCGTCGGGCGCAAGCTGTTCGACATCGGCGACGCGATCGTCGATCGCATTCCGCTGGTCCGCTCGATCTACAGCGCGGTGAAGCAGGTGGTGCACACGGTGCTCGACGATGGTGCGGAGTCCTTCAAGCGGGTGCTGATGGTGCAGTACCCGCGCAAGGGTCTGTGGACCCTGGGCTTCCAGACCGGTCTGGGGGTGGGCGAGGTGCAGCAGCGCATCGAACACGATGTGATCACGGTCTTTATCCCGACCACCCCCAACCCCACCTCCGGTTTCGTGATCATGGTTCCCCGCGAGGACGCGGTCGAGCTGGACATGTCGGTGGAGGACGGGCTGAAGTTCGTGATGTCGCTGGGCGTCGTCGTGCCAAAGTGGCCCGCCAAGCCGAGGTATCCGGCCGAGGTTGCGCCTCCGTTGACCAAAACGTAACATCCTTGCCCCTTCGGGCGGGCGCGGCTCGCGGCCGGTCCCGCCCGACTCCGTTGTGGAGCACGCTCACCCCTGGCTGGAAACTGGCGCAATGCGGACTCATTTCTGTGGACTGGTCACCGAGAAGGAGCTGGACTCGGAGGTGACCCTTTGCGGCTGGGTCAACCGGCGCCGCGATCACGGCGGGGTGATCTTCATCGATCTGCGCGATCACGAGGGACTGGCGCAGATCGTCTTCGATCCGGACCGGGCCGAGGTCTTCCGCGTCGCCGAACAGGTGCGCAATGAGTTCGTGCTGCGGGTGACCGGGCGGGTACGCCGCCGTCCGGAGGGCACCACCAATCCCGAGCTGAGGACCGGCGCGATCGAGGTGCTGGGCACGGAGCTCGAGGTGCTGAATGCCTCGCGCACGCCGCCGTTCCAGCTCGATGACGAGGATGTCGGCGAGGAGACACGGCTGCGCTACCGGTACGTCGACCTGCGGCGGCCGCTGATGCAGGAGCGGCTGCGCCTGCGGGCGCGGGTCACGCGCAGCCTGCGCCGGTTCCTGGATGATCAGGGCTTCCTCGACATGGAGACCCCGATGCTCACGCGGGCGACTCCCGAGGGCGCGCGCGACTACCTCGTGCCGAGCCGCACCCACCCGGGCAGCTTCTTTGCGCTGCCGCAGTCGCCGCAGCTGTTCAAGCAGATGCTGATGATCGGCGGCATGGACCGTTACTACCAGATCACCCGCTGCTTCCGGGACGAGGATCTGCGCGCCGACCGGCAGCCGGAGTTCACGCAGCTCGATATCGAGATGGCCTTCGTCGACGAGAACGAGGTGATGAGCCTGAACGAGCGCCTGATCCGCGCGATGTTCCGCGACGTGCTCGGGGTGGAGCTACCGGACCCGTTCCCCCGGATGGCCTACGCCGAGGCGATGGCCCGGTTCGGCTCCGACAAGCCCGATCTGCGGATTCCGCTCGAGTTCACCGACCTGACGGATCTGATGCGCGAGGTCGAATTCAAGGTCTTCAGTGGCCCGGCCAACGATCCCGAGGGCCGGGTCGCCGCGCTGCGGCTTCCGGCGGGTGGCGCGCTGTCGCGCAAGGAGATCGACGACTACACGCATTTCGTGGGGCGCTATGGTGCGCGCGGCCTCGCCTACATCAAGGTCAACCGCCTCGCGGAGGGCCCGGCGGGCCTGCAGTCGCCGATCCTGAAGTTCCTGCCCGAGCCGGTGACGCGCGCCGTTCTCGAACGCACCGGGGCCGGGGATGGCGACCTGATCTTCTTCGGCGCGGACAAGGCCACCGTGGTGAACGAGAGCCTCGGTGCGCTGCGGGTGCGGCTCGGCCACGATCGTGGCCTGGTCGAGGCCGGCTGGCGCCCGCTCTGGGTGGTGGATTTCCCGATGTTCGAATGGGACCCGCGGGAGAAGCGGCTATTTGCGCTGCATCACCCCTTCACCGCTCCGGCGGTCATGGATCCCGAGGCCCTGCGCGCAGATCCCCACAAGTCGCTGTCCCGGGCCTACGACATGGTGCTGAACGGAACCGAGGTCGGCGGCGGCTCCATCCGCATCCATCGCCCGGAGATGCAGCGTGCCGCCTTCGAGCTGCTGGGGATCGGGCAGAAGGAGGCGACCGAGAAGTTCGGCTTCCTGCTCGAGGCGCTGACACAGGGTGCCCCCCCGCACGGGGGCATCGCCTTCGGCCTGGACCGCCTGGTGATGCTGCTCGCCGACGCTGCCAGCATCCGTGACGTGATGGCCTTCCCCAAGACCCAGAGTGCGGCCTGTCCGCTGACCGAGGCCCCCGCGCCCGTCAGTGACGCCCAGCTCCGGGAGCTGGGCCTCCGGATCCGGCCCCAGCCTGCTGCCGGCGGTTAGGGAACGGGAACGGGTTGCCCAGGGGGCTGGCCTGCTGCGCCGATGGCGGTATCTTGTAGGAGGGCGGGTCCCTCCGGCGATTAAACTGGCGTCTCTTATTTCGTGGAGTTTCAGGACAAATCATCATGGCCGGTCATAGCAAGTGGGCGAATATCCAGCATCGCAAGAACGCTCAGGACGCGAAGCGCGGCAAGCTGTTCACCAAGCTGATCCGGGAGATCACGGTGGCCGCACGCGCCGGTGGTGCGGATCCCGCCGCCAATCCCCGACTGCGCCTGGCGACCGACAAGGCGCTGGCCGCAAACATGACCCGCGACACCATCGACCGCGCCGCCAGGCGCGGTGCCGGGGAGATGGACGGCGACAACTTCGAGGAGGTGCGGTACGAGGGCTACGGACCCGGCGGCGCCGCGATCCTCGTGGACTGCATGACCGACAACCGAAACCGGACCGTGGCGGACGTGCGCCACGCCTTCACCAAGACCGGCGGCAATCTCGGCACCGACGGTTCGGTGGCCTACCTCTTCGAGAAGAAGGGCGTGATCGGCTACCCGCCGGGCACCGACGACGAGGCGGTGATGGAGGCCGCGATCGAGGGCGGTGCCGAGGACGTGATGGTGGACGAGGACGGCTCGGTGGAGGTGCTCACGGACCCGGAGAGCTACGAGCCGGTGCTCGCGGCGCTGCAGGCCGCGGGCCTGGAGCCGGAGAACGCCGAGGTCACGATGCGCGCCGGGACCCTCGCGCCGCTCGACGACGACACGGCGCAGTCGGTGCTGAAGCTGCTGAACATGCTCGACGACCTCGACGACGTGCAGAACGTCTACACCAACGCCGACTTCCCCGCGTCCGTCTCCGGCGACTGACGTCCATGCGCATCCTCGGCATCGATCCCGGGTCGCGCCTGACCGGCTTTGCGGTGATCGAGACCCACGGCGACCATCTGCGCGCCTGCGGTTACGGCGTGATCAGGACCGGCTCCGGGGAGCTGCCGCAGCGGCTGGGGGCGATATTCGACGGGGTGGAACGGGTGGTTGCGGAAATGGCGCCCGAGGCCCTGGCGATCGAATCGGTGTTCATGGCGCGCAATGCGCAGTCGGCGCTGAAGCTCGGGCAGGCGCGCGGTGCCGCCATCTGCGCCGCGACCCGGACCGGGCTGGCGGTATACGAGTACGCACCGCGTGCGGTGAAACTGGCGGTGGTCGGTAGCGGCCGGGCGGAAAAGGGGCAGATCCAGCACATGATGCAACAGATCCTGCAGATCGAGGAGTCGTTGCAGACGGATGCGGCGGATGCGCTGGCCGTGGCAGTGTGCCACGCCCACACACAGCACACGCGCGGCTATGCCAGCCGCCAGCTGGCAGCGCTCGCGCTCCGCTGATGATCGCGCGGCTCGAAGGCGTGCTGCGCACGCGCGATCTGCAGAGCGTGCTGCTGGACGTGGGCGGGGTCGGCTACGAGGTGGAGGTGCCGTTGTCCACCCTCGCCAGTCTGCCGGAAGCCGGGGCCCGGGTGGTGCTGTTCACCCACCTGGTGGTCCGCGAGGACGCCCATGTGCTGTTCGGCTTCCTGCGGGCGCGCGACCGCGACCTGTTCCGACGCCTGATCCGCGTGAACGGCATCGGTGCGCGCCTGGCGCTGGCGATGCTGTCCGCGATGGCCGCTGACGAGCTCGCAAGGCAAATCACGGCCGGGGACATCGCCGCGCTCACCCGGGTGCCGGGCATCGGCCGCCGCACTGCCGAGCGGGTGGTGCTGGAGCTCGGCGAGCGGCTGACCGAGCTCGGATTCGGCACCGGGGGCGAGACCGGTACGCCGGCGTCGGGCCCGGGCGGGGAACGCGAGGCGGCGGCTGCGCTGCAGGCGCTCGGGTACCGCGCCGCGGATGCCGAACGCATGCTCGCGGCGGTGCGCGGGCAGGCCGACACCACCGAGGCCCTCGTGCGCCTCGCGCTCCGGGCCACGCTGCGCTCCTGAGAACGCGCGGCCGGCGGGCCATCGTCGGGTCGCTTTTTTGGGCGGGCACCGGGTGTAAACGGCGGCCGCTTCTCGTCATACTGTACGCATGGATTCCCGTCTGGTGGAAATGCAGCGTCTCCCGGAGGACCGCGGCAGCGAGGTGAGTCTGCGCCCCCGGCGGCTCGCGGAGTTCGCCGGGCAGCCCCGTGCGGTCGAGCAGATGGAGCTCTTCATCCGCGCCGCCCGCGACCGCGGCGAGGCGCTGGATCACACGCTGGTCGCCGGCCCGCCGGGACTGGGCAAGACCACGCTCGCGCACATCGTCGCCCACGAGCTCGGCGTGGGTCTGCGCCAGACCTCCGGGCCGGTGCTGGAGCGGGCGGGGGACCTGGCGGCGATATTGACGGCGCTGGAGCCCCGGGATGTCCTGTTCGTCGACGAGATCCACCGCCTGCCGACCGTGGTCGAGGAGGTGCTCTATCCGGCGCTGGAGGATTTTCAGCTGGACATCATGATCGGCGAGGGACCGGCCGCGCGCTCGATCAAGCTGGATCTGCCGCCGTTCACGCTGGTGGGGGCAACCACGCGCGCGGGCCTGCTGAGCGCCCCGCTGCGCGACCGTTTCGGGATCGTGCAGCGGCTTGAGCACTACAGCGTGAACGACCTCGCGGGCATCGTGCGCAGGGCCTCCGCCCTGCTGCATGTCGACATCGAGTCCGGTGGCGCGGCCGAAATCGCCCGGCGGGCGCGGGGCACGCCGCGCCTCGCCAACCGCCTGCTGCGGCGCGTGCGGGACTTCGCCCAGGTGCGGGCGGACGGTGTCATCACCGCGCCGGTGGCGGCGGAGGCCCTGGATCTGCTGGCGATCGATGCGGCCGGACTGGACGCGCAGGACCGCCGCCTGCTCGAGGTGCTGGTGGAAAAGTTCGATGGCGGCCCGGTCGGCGTGGACAGCCTGGCCACGGCGCTGAACGAGGATCGGGGTACACTTGAAGACGTGGTGGAGCCGTTCCTGATCCAGCAGGGATATCTGATGCGCACGCCGCGCGGGCGCCAGGCCACCCGGCAGACCTTTCAGCTGCTGGGTCTCGCGGAATGCGGAGTCGTGCGCCCGGACCTGTTCACGCAGGCGAAGGGCCGGGGAGGTTCGAGCTGATGCCGGCGGCTCCCGGCCGTGTGACGGCCGGCGACGGTGCGGCCTTCGTCTGGCCGGTGCGGGTCTACTTCGAGGATACGGACGCGGGTGGCGTGGTCTACTACGCGAACTACCTGAAGTTCATGGAGCGGGCGCGCACGGAGTGGCTGCGTCAGCGCGGCTTCGAGCAGGATCGGTTGCGCGCCGACGCGGGCATCCTCTTCGTGGTGCGCTCGGTGCAGCTGGACCTGAGGCGCCCCGGGCGCTTCAATGATGCGCTGTCCGTGACCTGCAGACCCGGCGCGCTGGGGCGCGCGAGCATCGAAGTGGCGCAGTCGGTGTCGCGCGGTGATCTGGAACTGGCCTCGGCGAACGTCCGTCTGGCCTGCGTGGATGCGGAACGTTTCGTGCCGGTGGCGATCCCCGCGCCAGTGCGAAGCGCGATCGAATCGGACCTTGGAGAGAAACAGTGACTGTGGACCTTTCCCTGTGGCGCCTGATCCTGGACGCCAGCCTGATCGTGCAGCTGGTCATGGTGCTCCTGGTCGTCGCCTCCGTGTTGTCGTGGCTGGTGATCCTGGTCAAGGCGCGCACGATGAAGGTGGCGAACAGGGCCTCTGACGAATTCGAGGAACGCTTCTGGTCCGGTATCGATCTGGCCCATCTCTATGACGGCATACGGCGCAAGACGGACGTATCCGGCATGGAGCACGTGTTCTCCTCCGGTTTCAAGGAATTCCTGCGGACCCGGCAGCAGCCGGCGCACGTGGTGGAGTCCACGCACCGTTCGATGCGTGTGGCGATCGCCCGGGAGGGCCAGGATCTGGAGCGCTACCTGCCGTTCCTGGCGACGGTCGGATCCACCAGCCCGTACATTGGCCTGTTCGGGACCGTGTGGGGGATCATGCACGCGTTTCTCGGGCTCTCGGGCGCCCAGCAGGCGACACTGCAGATGGTCGCCCCCGGGATCGCGGAGGCACTGATCGCCACCGCCCTCGGCCTGTTCGCGGCGATTCCCGCGGTGATCGCGTACAACCGTTTCGCCACCGACACGGACCGGCTGCTCGGGCGTTTCGAGAATTTCAGCGACGAGTTCGTGGCCCTGCTGGCCCGCCAGACGGCCGGTCGCGGTGTCGCAGAGGCCGGGGAGTAGGAACGCGCCATGGCCGACACCTCACGATGCAACAGCCGCCGGCTGCGTCGCCCCATCTCCCAGATCAACGTCGTGCCCTTCATCGACGTGATGCTGGTGCTGCTGATCATCTTCATGATCACCGCCCCGATGCTGCAGCAGGGTGTCGAGGTCGATCTTCCCGAGGCGCAGGCCGAGGCCCTGGAGACCGAGGAGCGCTCGCGCGAGCCGATCGTGGTCACGGTGACCGCTGGCGGGGCCATGAGCGTCAACCAGGGTCCGATGGCGAACGAACCGCTGGCCGGTCCGGAGCTGATTGCGATCGTGCAGGAAATCCTCGCCGGCACGCCCGCCGTCCAGACCTATGTCCGCGGCGACCGCAATGTCGACTACGGACGGGTGATGGATGCGATGGTCGCGCTGCAGCGTGCGGGCGCCGGTCGGGTCGGACTGTTGACGGAACCACCCAGGGATGCGAATTGACCCGACGGTGAGCACGAAGTGATCAGCCTGATCCGAGAGCACACCGGCCGCCTGCTCCTGGCGGTGCTCCTGCACGTGGTGCTGTTCGCTGCGCTGCTGCTGAACGTGTCGTTCCTCGCCCCCTACTCGGCATCGCTCGCCGCGCGCGCCGAGGTGGAGCCGGTCGAGGTGATCGAGGCGGTGGCGGTGGATGTCGAGGCCTTTGAACGCAGGGAGCGCGAGATCCGGACGATGGAGCAGGAGCGGATCGCAGAGGAACTCCGGCGCGAGGAGGAGGCGCGCCGCGAGGCGGAACGGCAGCGCCAGGAAGAGATCCGCCGCCAGCAGGAGGAACAGGCGCGCCGGGAGGCGGAGGAACGGGCGCGGCAGCAGGCGCTGCGCGAGGCCGAGGCGGCGCGCGAGGAGGCCCTGCGCATCCGGGAGGAGGCGCAGCGGCTCGCCGAGGCGGAGCAGGCCCGGATCGAGCAGGAACGGCGCGAGGCCGAGGCGGCACGGGCAAAGGCGGAGGCCGAACGCGAGGCTGCCGAGGCGGCGCGCGAGGCCGAGGCGGCGGAGCGGCGCGCGCGCGAGGAGGCGGAGCGCCGGGAACGCGAGGAGGCGGAGCGGCGGCGCGCCGAGGAAGAGGCGCGGCGCCGCGAGGCGCAGGCGCGCGAGCTCGAGGAGCAGCGGCGTCGGGAGCAGATGGAACAGGAGCAGCGCCGGCTGGCGGCGGCGCGGGCCGAGCGCGAGGCGGCGGAGCGGCGTGCGCGCGAGGACGCGCAGCGGCAGGCCTACATCGCCGAGGTGCAGGCGACGGTGGAGCGGCGCTGGCGCATACCGGAGGGTGCGCGGGCCATGGACGAGGCGGTGGTGCTGGTGCGCATCAACCCGGACACCGGGCGTATCCTGAGCTTCGACCTGCGCAGCTGTTCGGGTGGGGCCGGGTTCTGCGAGTCCGTGCGCCAGACGATGGACCGGTTGCAGTCGCTGCCGAGGCCTCCCGACGCGGCGGCGGTCCGAGGCGGTATCCGTATTCGTTTTTCGCCCGAGACGGGCTAGGTGATGCAGATGAAGCTCAGAAGTCTCCAGATCTGTTTGTTCGGACTGCTGCTGCTGGCCGCTGGCCAGGCCGGGGCGGTCCTCGACGTGACGGTCACCGAGGGCGTGAGTGGCGCGATCCCCGTGGCGGTGACTCCGTTCACCTGGGAGGGCGAGGGCAGTCCTCCGGAGGACGTGGCGCAGATCGTCGGCGCGAATCTTGCCCGCAGCGGGCTGTTCCGGGTGCTCGGGCGGGAGCGTCTGGCGGGAGCGCCGGCGGGTCCGGATGACTTTCTTTCCGAACAGTGGGCCGCGGTCGGCGCGGAATACCTGGTGATCGGGCGGTTGCGGCCCGAGGGGGAGCGCGTGCTGATCGAATTCCACGTGTTCGACGTGCTCGCCAATCAGCGGCTGGGCGGGTTCCGGATTCCGGTACCGCCGGAGATGCTGCGGCGCGGTGCCCATCGCGTCTCCGATATCGTCTATGAACAGATCACGGGTGACGAGGGTGCCTTCAGCGCGCGTATCGCCTACGTCGGCGTCACCGGACGCGGCGACGAGCGGCGCTTCACGCTGGAGGTGGCCGATTCCGACGGTGCCGATCCGCGTACGCTGTACCGGTCCTCCGAGCCCCTGATGTCGCCGGCATGGTCCCCGGATGGGCGGTACCTGGTCTACGTCTCCTTCGAAAACCGCCGCTCCGAGGTCTTCCGGCACAATGTGGAGACCGGGGCGCGCGACCGGCTGGCAAGCTATCCCGGCATCAACAGCGCCCCGGCCTGGTCGCCGGACGGCGAGCGGCTGGCGATGAGCCTGTCGCGCGACGGAACCCCGAACATCTACATCATGGATTTGGATAGCGGTGCGTTGACGCAGGTCACGCGATCCAATGCGATCGATACGGAACCGGCATGGTCCGCGGACGGCGAGACCCTGTACTTCACCTCCGACCGGGCCGGCTCGCCGCAGATCTACGAGATGCGCCTGTCCGGCGGGAGCGCGCGGCGCCTGACCTTCGAGGGCTCCTCCGCGGGTGCGGCCACCGTCTCCCCGGACGGCGAGGCGGTGGTCTACGTGCAGGGGGACGGCGGCGAGTTGCGGATTGCCCGCCTCGACCTGGAGACCCGCCAGGTGACCCTGCTGACGCGGGGCCGGTTCGACAAGTCGCCGAGCTTCGCGCCCAATGGCAGCATGATCCTGTACTCGACCACTGAACGTGGCCGCGGAATACTGGGCTCCGTAAGCCGCGACGGCCGGGTGCACCAGCGCCTGGCGGCACGCACCGGAGAGGTCCGGGAACCCGCGTGGTCGCCTCTGTGATCTACCCGTTCGACAACCTGAATGCCTTGTGAGGAACCATCGAATGAACGCAATGCTCCGTTGGGGTTTGATTGTCCTGATGATCGGCCTGCTGGCGGCCTGTGCCCAGCCCAAGCGCGACCTGAGCGAGGCCGAACGGCAGGCCGCGCAGGCAGCCGCCGCCGAGGCCGAGGCCGAGGCCGAGGCGGCGGAACGCGCCCGGAGGGATGCCGAGGCCCGGGGCCTCGGCGCCGATGGCGACCTGAGCGTGGATCCGCTGGACGATCCGGACAGCCTGCTGGCGGAGCGCCTGGTCTATTTCGATCTTGACCGCGATGCCGTGCGCTCGGAGTTCATCCCGATGCTGGAGGCGCACGCGCGCTACCTGTCGCAGAATCCCGACGCGCGCCTGCGCCTTGAAGGGCATGCCGACGAGCGCGGCACCCGCGAGTACAATCTTGCGCTGGGTGAGCGCAGGGCCCAGTCGGTGCGCCGCGTCATGAATCTGAACGGGGCCCGTGACACGCAGCTGGAGGTGATCAGCTATGGTGAGGAGATGCCTGTGGCCTTCACCCAGACCGAGGACGCGTGGGCGCGCAACCGGCGCGTCGAACTGGTCTACGAGGTGCGGCGCTGACCCCGGTCACGCCGGGGTCTGGTCTTCCCGTGCCCCGGCCCTCCCGCATCGGGTCCCTGCAGTGATGCCAGCCGCGCAGTCGCCACGCACCGGGGTGGGGTACCGGAAGCTTGCAGCACTGCTGCTCGGGATCGGCCTCCTGCTTCCGGCGCCCGCGATCTGGGCCCAGTCGAATCCGCCGGTGGCCACTCAGCACCAGCTGCAGACGCTGGAGATGCGGGTGGAGCGCGTCGAGCGCCTGCTCGACTCCGGGGTCCTGACGGAGATGCTGCGCAATGTCGACGACCTGCAGTCGGAAGTGCGTCAGCTGCGGGGGCAGGTGGAACAGCTGGAGAACGAACTGCGCAACATTCGTGCCCGCCAGCGGGACCAGTTCCGGAATCTCGACGAGCGCATCGGGCTGGTCGAGGGTGACCTGGTCGCCGAGCGCTCGCCGATGCCGGAAGCGCTTCCCGTGGACGAGCCCCTGCCCGACGCGGACGAGCAGGAATCCTACGAGACCGCCTTCAACCGCTTGATGGGCGGCGACTACGAGGACGCGATCCGCGAGCTCGAACGGTTCATGGAACGCTATCCGGATGGCGTCTATTCCGCGAACGCACTCTACTGGCTGGCGGAGGCGAAGTATGCGCGGGGCGACTACGAGGCCGCGCTTATCGACTTCGAGGCGGTCCGTGACCGATTCCCCGACAGTGAGAAGGCAGCCGATGCCCTGTTGAAGCTCGGCTATTCGCATTTCGAGCTGGGCAACACCGACCAGGCGCGTGCGGCGCTGGAACAGGTGCTGGAGGATTATCCCGGCACGACGCTGTCGCGCCTGGCACAGGACCGCCTGCGGCGGCTGGACGGGCAGTGACGGAGGCCGTGACCCGCGTCCGCCCGGCGCCGCCCGCTCAGGACCCGGTCCGGATACGGGTGACGGAGATCTTCCTCTCCCTGCAGGGGGAGGCTGCCCAGGTCGGTTGGCCTACAGTCTTCGTGCGGCTCACTGGATGCCCGCTGCGCTGCCGCTGGTGCGACACGGAGTACAGCTTCAGCGGCGGCGAGCCGATGGGCATGGACGCGGTGCTGCAGGCGGTGGAGGGCCACGGTGTCCGTCACGTCTGCGTGACTGGCGGCGAGCCGCTGGCCCAGCCGGGCTGTCTGCCGCTCCTGCAGGCACTCTGCGACCGGGGCCTCGCGGTCTCCCTGGAGACCAGCGGCGCGCTCGATGTCGGCGCGGTGGACCCGCGGGTGAACATCGTGATGGACCTGAAGGCGCCCGGTTCCGGCGAGACCGCGCGCAACCGTACCGACAACCTTGCGCACCTGAAACCGGGTGACCAGCTCAAGTTCGTGCTGGCCGGGCGGGACGACTTCGACTGGGCACTGGCCTGGCTCGGCCGGCATGCGCTCCCCCCCGGGGTCGAGGTGCTGTTTTCGCCGGTTCACGGGGAACTCGAGCCCGTCGCACTCGCCGACTGGATCGTCGAGGCCCGCGCACCGGTGCGCTTCCAGGTGCAGTTGCACAAGCTGCTGTGGGGCGATGTCCCCGGACGTTGACCAGGGCGGCGCAGGCGGCGCAGTGGCCGGCGAGGGGGCGGTGGTGCTCCTGTCGGGCGGTCTCGACTCGGCGACCTGTCTGGCGCTGGCAGGCGCTCAGGGCTATGCCTGTCACGCGCTGAGCATCGACTACGGGCAACGCCACCGTGCCGAGCTGCAGGCGGCGCGCCGGGTCGCAAGGTCCCTGGGTGCGGCCAGCCACCGGGTGGTGTCGGTCGACCTGAGCGCCATCGGCGGTTCCGCGCTGACCGATTCCGGCATCCCGGTGCCGGAGACACCCGCGGAGGGGATCCCGGTGACCTATGTGCCGGCGCGGAACACGACCCTGTTGTCGCTGGCGCTGGGCCTGGCCGAGGCACTCGATCTGCGCCGGATCTTCATCGGGGCCAACGCGGTCGATTACTCGGGGTATCCCGACTGCCGCCCGGCCTTCATCGAGGCCTTCGAGGCGCTGGCGAATCTCGCGACGCGCGCGGGCATCGAGGGTGACGGGTTCCAAGTCCATGCCCCGCTGATCGCGCTCACCAAGGCCGAGATCATCCGCCTCGGGGTCGTGCACGGGCTCGACTACGCGCTGACCGTCAGTTGCTACCAGGCGGACGAGCAGGGGCGCGCCTGCGGTGTCTGCGACAGCTGCCGCATCCGGCGCGCGGGATTCGCGGCCGCCGGGCTTGCCGACCCCACGCGCTATCGGCCGGGTGCGGACTGAACCGGGCCCGCGTCAGTGCGAGCTTGCGTTTTCCGGGACAGCCCGTAGACTATCCAGCCTTCCGGCGGGTCGTTAGCTCAGTTGGTAGAGCACCGGACTTTTAATCCGATGGTCGTTGGTTCGAGCCCAACACGACCCACCATACTTTCAATGGCTTACGAAGGAATCGCTTCCAGCTTTCTTCGTCCCCCGCTAGCCGTGTAAGCACCTTGTAAGCAGTTTCTCGGAACTGCGCAGCTTGGCGCACCCTTGCCCTGCATGCTCTCCTTCCCACCCAATCGTGTAGCTTGCCAGGATTGATGTTGCCTGTCCGGCGGGTTGAACGCCGGGAGCGGGAGGCTGACGGGATGGTGAGTCCAGCGCCAACACCATCGCCGAGAACCGTGACCGGCCGCCAGACCTCTTGCGCGTCTGGCATGAACAGGTCGAGCGGTGGATTCTTGCAGAAGCGGGGATCACAGCACCGCAAGAGCGGACGCTTCGCGTGGACTCGGCAGAGCCGCCGGTCGAAGTGAGACAGGAACCGGACCAGCAGTCAGGGTAATGACGATGGCTTTGGCGGGTGTGGGCCGATCCCTGCCTCCCGAATCCAGTATTCGTTGTTGATGGTCCATTTAAACAATCACTTGGCGCATCTGGCCCCCGCTAACGTGACCGGAAACGACACGAGTGTACTGCGCGTGACTGGAGTGCGTAACGATCCAGTCACGCCGGGATCCGGCTCATGGATCGCCGGATTCATCTGGCGCGAAGGTCACTGTGGATGCCGAGGGAGGTTTCCGTGACGAACACTTCAACCCAGCGCTTCGTGCGCGGCGAACGGTACAGGGTTGTGAAGAAGGGCGGCGATTTGCGTGGCTTCCGGCCGACCGGCCCGGGCATGGAAACCCTGTGGCGCAAGGATCTCCGGGTCGGGGATGTCATCACCTGCGCCGGCGGCGCGTTCACGTCGGGTGACGGGGTTCCGATCGTCCGGTGGCTCGACGCGGACGGCAAGCTGCTGGCCAACGACTGCGAATTCCAGCCGGACGACGGTCGCAGGTGGGGGAGTCTTCCGGCCGAGGAATTCCTGGTGAGGATCGGGCCCTGTTGATGGTCTGGGGAGGTTTTGCCCGGCATTGGCGGAACAACAGCCGCGGTCGGCGAAACGGAATCTGCGTGAATGGTGTCGCTGATGGCCGAAGCCGATCCGCAGCAGCCCCCGGGCGCCCGTGCGGCAGGGACGGTATTAGCTTCTAGAGCGGTCACTGAGGTGGCCTTGGGTTTGTGCGCGGATGATTGCCGCACACCCTGAATGGGGCTGATTGCGACGCCCCTTCGGCGCCAGGTTGAGCCCGAGGCTTCGGTTCGTTGTTTTGGTCACGACGGCCGTTCAATGCGGGCAAACAACCGACATCCCGAGCCTTTACTTCTCATGATCAGTAAGTCCGCTTGGTCCCACCTCGATCTGTTGGTTCATCCCAAAATGGCGTGAAGCGCCTGTTTCAGTTCCGGGTAACGGAACTCGAAACCTTCATCCATGAGGCGTTTCGGCATCATGCGGTTGCTGACCAGCAGAAGTTCGGACAACTCGCCGAACAGCAGGCGCAGAACCGGCTCGGGCATTGGGAACAGGGTGGGGCGTTTCAGGGCTCTGCCGAGCGCCTGGGTAAAGTCGGCGTTGGTGACCGGATTCGGGGCGCTTGCGTTGTAAGGACCCGAAGCCTGTTCGTTCGCCACCAGCCAGTGGTAGATGGCCACGATGTCGGCCCGGTGGATCCACGGGAAATAGTGCCTACCGGAACCCAGACGCCCGCCGGCGCCCATCTTGAATGGGAACAACATCTTGGCCAGGGCGCCACCGTCGCGGTCCAGTACCACGCCGGTGCGGACCAGGCAGACGCGCACGCCCAGGGATTCCGCCTTCAGCGCCTCGTTTTCCCACTGCGCGCACAGATCATGCGTGAAACCGGCCGTCGGAGTCGTGTCTTCGTTGATGATGCGGTCGCCCTGCTCGCCGTAGTAGCCGACGGCAGAGGCGGAGATCAGGGCCTTGGGCGGGCTTCCCATGCCCTGCATCCATTCCACCAGTTTTCGGGTGGTGTCCACGCGGGAGTCGACCAGGAGACGTTTGCGGGCCTCGGTCCATCTGCCGTCTGCGATCGAAGCCCCGGCCAGGTTGATGATCGCATCCGGGTTCGGGCCGGTCAGTTCGTCCAGACGTTGGATGGCAGTCGCACCTTCGGCGACCTTCGCATTGGGCTGGCGGCTCCAGACGACCACGTCGTGGCCGTCTCCTATCAGCGTTGGGCACAAGGCCTGTCCGATGAAGCCGGTGCCGCCCGAAACCAGAATACGCATGAGACCACCTGTCTATTGAGAGAGCGCCGCCGGTGTGAAGGGGCGGGGACACGGAAGAATCAGAAGGGCAGCCGCTGCCCCTCGTAATCGAAAAACTCGCCCGACTGCTCGCGTTCGAGGCCGTCCAGCACCTCGAGCAACCGGCACGCGGCGTATTCAGGCGTCAGCACTTCGGGCGCACGGCTGCGATACGGCGCCGACAGCCGGGTCGCGACCGTGCCGGGCTGCAGGGAGGCCACGACCAACTGCCGATGGCTGATGCGCAACTCCACCGCGGCCGTGCGGAGAATCTGATTCAGGGCAGCCTTGGACGCCCGGTAACTCACCCAGCCACCAAGACGATTGTCCTCAATGGACCCAACCCGGGCCGAGAGCGACGCGAAGATGCAGCGGCGCGTGCGGGGTAACAGCGGCGTCAGATGCTTCAGAAGCAGGGCCGGGCCGATCGCGTTGACCGCAAAACCCCGCGCCATCACCGCTGGATCGATTTCCGAGAGTCGCTTTTCCGGGCGGTGCCCCTCGATGGTCAATACCCCGGTGGCGTCGATCATCAGGTCCCACTCGGCCGATCGCTCGCGCAGCCACGCGGCCGCACTGGCTACGCTTGCCTCGCTGATGACATCGATCGGTGGTTCGGAGTTGCGGGAGAGTGCTGCGACATCGCCGCAGTTCGGGTCGTTTCTCAGATGTTCCACGAAGGCTTGGCCCAAGCCACCGGTGGCGCCGATTACGACCGCGCGATACGAGCTACCCAGGGAATCCATGGCGATCAAGACATCAAGGGATCCGCCGGGTTCCACCGGTAGCCGGTCATTCGGCCCCAAGCACAGAGGGCTGCTGGTTAACCCGCCCTCTCGGGGGCGCCCAGACCGTTACCGACGATCAGCTCCGGGATCTGCTGCCGGAAGCGGAAGAAGCCGTGCGTCGCGTGGGGCCAGGCGAGATCGTCCCATTGGCGCCGCAGCGGAACGATTTCGATCCCGTCGGCCTCGAGTTCGCGGGTGAGGTGTTGCAGGCCGTCCGCCAACGGCCCGACCGGCGCTTCTGTGGTCACGACGGTACGCACCTGGGTCGAGTCACAGTGCCAGCGGAGCGAATCCGCTTGCAGGGCATCAAGGACATGCACATTCGGACTGCCATCCCGGTTCAGGCGATCTGCCGTGTCCGCGGCCAAGAGGCAGTCGGGGGTGCCACCGTCACTCACGGTTCCCACGAGTGGCAGTGATCAACTCTGGGCCCTCGGCCCTGCAGTTCTCGCACATGACCTCTCCAGGAGGCATTGCAGGCTGCGACGGGTTAGTGGTCTCGGGGTACGGCTAGCCCGCGTAGGACTGGGCGGTAAGGCGGAGCGTGATTGCGTGCAGGTGGCGAATCACGCAGAGATTCGGCCGGCGTTGAGATGCGGCGCCACAGAGGCCATACTTTCCTTGAGGCCAAAGGGCGGGGTTGCCCGCCCTGCGGCAATTCGTCACGGAGCGGGATCGATGGGCGGCGTTCCCTTGATTTTGGGACTCCATCCTCATTGATCGCATCAATGCAAGTCTGCCGCCCAGCCCGGACCCGTAAGCCTGTGCGAATCGCGTTGCGAAAGGCAGCCCGCACTGCTGTGTGCATCACTCACGCGACAGGAGAAAAAACATGGGTTTCGATCTGAATAAGTTGGCCCCCTGGAACTGGTTCAAGAAAGAGCAAGAGGCCCAGCAAGGCGCAGGCAGCGTTCCTGTGGCCAAAGCGAACCTGCCGGCGAGCGCACCGCTATCCTCGCTGGACCCCTTGCTGCAATTGCACCGCGAAGTCGATCGCCTGTTCGACGACGCGTTTCGCGGTTTCGGCGGGCGTTGGCCGAGCTTCACGCTGCCGACCATGGGCCCGGAGTGGCAGGACCTGCTGCGCCCCTCACTGGACATCCACGAGACAGACCAGCAGTACCGGATCACGCTCGAGGTGCCGGGGGTGGATGAGAAGGATATCCAACTCACCCTGGACGACGACGTGCTGTGGATTCGTGGCGAGAAGCGTCAGGAGCAGGAGCAGCAGGACGGTCAATACCACCGAATCGAGCGCAACTACGGCAGCTTCCAGCGTGCCCTGAATCTTCCGGGAGACGCCGACCAGGACGCAATCAAAGCGTCGTTCAAGAATGGTGTACTCACCGTCACCATCGGAAAGCGTGAACACGCGGATGTTTCAACGAGCCGCAAGATTCCGATCGAGAACTGATAGGGCCCGAATCCCGCGCCACCCTAAAGGTGGCGCATTCTTCCGAAAAGAAGCGAACAACGCTGAGATGCGTCCGACGCCCGCTCAGGACCGACCATCGCGACTATCCTTGGAGTGTCTTCACCCGACCCAGACCGTGTGAAAACTCGAATTTCGGAGTTGATCCGCTGTGAGGAGGGCAGTCTAAAACCCTCGGAGGGCATCCGCCGCGATGATGGGGATCAAGAAGGGCCCTGGGGGTTCTGGGTCGTGACCCGAATCAGGCGCGTAGGCGGTGAAGACGGTGGCCGGGCACCCGCCATTCTGCGGGCAAAGCGGGGCGTCAGGCCCGCGCCATGCCCAGGATCAAAGGCCGGGCGCCCAAAATCGCGATCACGCGTTTGAGGTTGTACGCCAGGACATGGAGACTCATCTCGGTGCTCACCCGAGGCAACGTCCGGGTGAGGAAATGGGTATGCCCCATCCAGGACTTCAGGGTGCCAAAGGGGTGTTCAACCGTGCACCGGCGCACCCGCATGCGTTCCGGTTGCTGGTCCAGACGCCGCTCTGCGGCCTCGACCACGGCCTCGTGCTCCCAGCGGCTGACCCGACGGTAGACCCCCGTCGTGCATTGCGGACGCAGGTGGCAATGCGGACAGGCTGAGGACCAGTACCGGTGGATGGTCAAGCCCTTCTCCTGCCGTGTGAACCGGTAGATCAGGCGCTCGCCGGCCGGGCAGGCATAGGTATCCGTGTCGGATTGGTAGATGAAATCGCGCTTGCCAAAGAGCCCCTTGGCCAGGTTGCCTGAGGTCTGTGGTTTCGGCAGGTAGGTGGTGATCTGTGCCATGTCGCAGGCACGGATCTCTTCGCCCCGGAAATACCCACGGTCCGCCACGACCTCCAGTGCGGGCGACCCGATCGCTTCCTTGGCCAACACCGCCATCCGGCTCAGCTGCGCACGATCGTGACCGGTGTTGGTGACGTCATGTGCGACGATCAGATGATGCCGGGCCTCCACGGCCGTCTGCACGTTGTAGCCGACCATGCCCGTACCCCGCCCACTCGTCGCCATCGAGCGGGCATCCGGATCCGTCAGGGAGATCTGTTGATCCGGCGCCTCGAGCATCTGTTCTTCGAGTCCCCGGAGTCGCGCGATCTCCTGCTTCAGCGTGGCGATCTTGTCCGCCAGGCGGTGACTCTTGTCCCCCGCCACCGCCGCTTCCTGCCGATCGGCGCTGGCCATCTGCCCCAGATACCGCGCGATGCTCTCATCAATCTGCTGCAACCGCCGTTGCAGCTTCGCCCGGGTGAGTGCGATCGCGGTTGTTCACCGCCTTGAACTTGCTGCCGTCGATGGCCACAAATGCCTCCGCAAACAAGTTCAGCTTCCGGCACAGCATGGCGAACTCGCGACACACCCGCCGGATCGCGTCTCCGTTGTCCTTGCGAAAATCGGCAATGGTCTTGAAGTCCGGTGTCAGACGTCCCGTCAGCCACATCAACTCGACGTTACGCTGCGCCTCGCGCTCCAGCCGACGACTGGACTGAATCCGGTTCATGTACCCGTAGACGTACAGCTTCAGCAGCGTCGCCGGGTCATACCCCGGACGGCCGGTGGCCGGCGCTTCGGTGGCAAAGCCCAGACCCCGCAGATCCAGCTCATCCACGAAGACATCGATGACACGAGCCGCACTGTCCTCGACCACGTAGTCCTCCAGCGTCTCCGGAAACAACGTGACCTGATTGCGCTGCGCACCTGCAATGAATCCGCTCATCCGGTGCCCCCCCCTCAGAACCTGCCCTATTTTACCGTGAGCGGAGTTTTCACACAGTCTGGACCCAGAGGAGCCGGCCGGTGGGGTTTGATGGGAGGCGTTTGTCTGGAGGCAAGCCGCGCTCGACCTTCGGTGTGGCTGGAAGGTGGAGGAGGCGATATGCTCAGGTGCAGAGTGGGCCAGGATGCCTGCCGCAGGAAGGCCAGAGTGCCCCGGCCTGTCGAATCTTCCGAGACGAACGGGTTTCCGGATTGGAGAGACGGTGGACTTTCAGCAACTCATCTCGCTGTTCGTGGTCCTCGTGGTCCTGGCCGCACTGCCGAGCGCCAGCGTATTGCTGGTCATCGCTCGCTCGACTGCGAACGGGTTCCGCCACGGAGTGGCAGTCAGCAGCGGGATTGTGTGCGCCGACCTCCTGTTCGCGACGTTGGCACTCGTGGGAATGTCTGTGGTCGCCGAGCTACTCGGCGAGCTCTTCGTGTTCGTGAAATATGTCGGCGGCTTGTATCTCATGTGGTTCGGGTGGTTTCTGATTCGCCGCGGACCGGTGGAGGCGGACCCGCTTGCATCAAGTGCCTCTGTGTTGGGTGACTTTGTCGCTGGATTTCTGCTGACCCTCGGAGACGCCAAGGCCATCTTCTTCTATGCCAGTCTTTTCCCTGCGTTCGTCGACTTGGGTCACGCCACGACCGGTCAGTTCGCGGCCGTGTTGCTCTTGACCGCAATCGCTGTCGGAGTCCCCAAGCTGGCCTACGCCAAACTGGCATCCAGTGCGGTGCTCTTCTCAAGTTTCAGCCGCTACCGTGTCCGGATCCGACAGGTGGCCGGCATCGGCGTCCTTGGCACGGGGGCGCTTGTCATCGTCAAAGCCCCATGACGATCACGTCCGCCATGTCCGACCTTCTGCTCTTTTCCATCATCGAGTGGCCCGGTCATCCCAACCTGACCGAGCTCTACCGTAGCCGCAACATCCGTGAGGTTCGCCTGACTTCGATGCGCAAGGCGATACAGGCCCTCGCGAGCTTCGGCCCGACTACGTAGTGGATGAGTTCTTCTATGGCTAACGCAACAACTACGCCGGGGCCAACCTCGGGAATCTCGACGTGTTCCTGGCGAGTCTGCAGACGTACGCGCCCTGGGCACGGGTGATCGAAATGGTGGACAAACAGGAGCGGCAGTATGCCGAACGACTGGCCGAACGCTATCCGCTACATACGGTGCTGGTGCAGCCCGTGACCGCCGCGGACGCGGAATCGTTGCTTCTCGCTTGAGGCTTGGCCAGACAGAGCTTCTCATCCGCCCTGTGACACGTGCCTGCGCCGAAAGATACCGCGGTCCGTGGCAGCCGAGGGTCTCAAGTCGACCCTGATCGGGATGCCATAAGCCGCGGGACCCATCACGCAATCGGCTGGCCGACCGACTGAAATGAACCGGGGAGTGGCGCTCGCGAG
>NZ_JAWLHP010000037.1:0-30565 GCF_041690275.1 Thioalkalivibrio sp. | reverse complement strand
CCGAAACCATCGCGGCTGGAAGCCGCTCCCACGGCGGGGCACAGGTTGTGTCGTGCTCCCGATGCGTTATACTTTCGCGTTCACTCAAGAACCCCGAAGCTTCCGAGGTCCAGAGCAGGCATGGTTACCATTCGTTTGTCCCGTCGCGGAGCAAAGCGCGCGCCCTTCTACCAGATCGTGGTCACCGACTCGCGAGCCCGTCGCGACAGCGGCTACATCGAGCGGATCGGGTTCTTCAACCCTGTCGCCCGGGGTCAGGAGATCCCGATGCAGATCGATCTGGCCCGTGTCGATCACTGGCTCGAGCGTGGCGCCTCGACCTCAGAGCGCGTCGGTCGGCTGATCAAGGAACACCGCAAGCAGGTCGCCGCCGCCGGGTAACGCGGAAGCAGGGGACGCGCCCGTGGAAGAGCCCGGGGCGAAGCGCCTGATCGTCGGGCGCATCTCCGGCGTGTACGGGGTGAAGGGTTTCGTCCGCGTCTTCTCCGAGACCGAACCTCGGGGCGCGATCGCCGGCTTTCCGGAACTCTGGGTCGAACGCGCCGGTCGCTGGGAACGTCTCGAGGTCGAGGCCGGACGGGCCCATGGTCGTGGGGTCGTGCTGAAGTTCCGTGAGACGGTCGACCGGGATGCAGCGCAGGCCCTGATCGGCTGCGCACTTGCGATCCAGCGCGACTGGCTGCCGCCGCCCGACGAGGGCGAGTTTTACTGGGCCGACCTCCAGGGCCTGAAGGTGGAGACGGTGGAAGGCCAGTCCCTGGGCCGGATCGAGGGCTTCATCGAGACAGGCGCGAATGACGTGATGGTGGTGCAGGGAGAACGCGAGCGTCTGATCCCGTGGGTGCGGGGGCGTTACGTGACGGACGTGGACCTCGAGGCGGGTCGCGTACAGGTCGACTGGGATCCGGAATTCTGAGGACCGCGATGCGCTTCGATGTGGTCACACTGTTTCCCGAACTGGTCGAGTCGGTTGGCGCGTTCGGGGTGACGCGGCGCGCCGCCGAGCAGGGTCTGTACGAACTGCACTGCTGGAATCCGCGGCGCTGGGGCAGTGGAGCGCACCAGGCGGTGGACGATCGCCCCTACGGCGGCGGGCCGGGCATGGTGATGCAGTACGAACCCCTGGCCGCGGCCCTGGCCGCGATCCGCGAGGCGGATCCGGGACCGGCGCGCGTGATTGCGCTGACCCCGCAGGGGCGGCCGCTCGATCAGGCTGCCGTGCGCCGGTTTGCCGGCCTGCCGAGGCTGGCGCTGGTCTGTGGCCGCTACGAAGGCATCGACGAGCGTCTGCTGGAGTCGGAAGTGGACGAGGAGTGGTCGCTGGGGGACTATGTGCTCTCCGGTGGCGAACTGGCGGCCATGGCCGTGATCGATGCCTGTGTGCGGCTGCTACCGGGCGCGCTGGGGCACGACGACTCGGCGACGCAGGACTCCTTCACCGAGGGCCTGCTGGACTGCCCGCACTACACCCGGCCGGAGGTCGTGGCCGGTCGCGCGGTGCCGCCGGAGCTGTTGACCGGGCATCATGCGCAGATCGAGCGCTGGCGCCGCCGGGAGGCGCTGGGGCGAACATGGGAGCGCAGGCCGGACCTGCTGGCGCGGCTTGCCCCCGGGCCGGAGGACGCGGCCCTGCTGGACGAATACCGCTGCCTGCGGAGAGATGCCGCTGGTGGCCGCAATGGCGATGACTGAGGTTTTGACGATGAACAGCATTATTCAGCAGCTGGAAGCCGAGCAGATGAAGCCCTCGGTACCGGATTTTGGCCCCGGCGACACGGTCGTGGTCCAGGTCAAGGTCCGCGAGGGAGACCGCGAGCGCCTCCAGGCCTTCGAGGGGGTGGTGATCGCCAAGCGCAACCGCGGCCTGAACTCCGCCTTCACCGTGCGGAAGATCTCCTCGGGAACCGGTGTCGAGCGGGCATTCCAGACCCACAGTCCGCTGGTCGCCGACATCAAGGTGAAGCGTCGCGGCAGGGTGCGCCGGGCCAAGCTCTACTACCTGCGTGACCGGACCGGCAAGGCGGCCCGGATCAAGGAAGACGTCAAGGCCGTCCGCCAGGGCAAGTCGGGCTGACCCGGTTCGTCAGCGCGCGCCGCGGGCGGTCCATCCCGGGCACTGGGGAGACCGCCCGGGTGCCCGGGCGGCTCCCGCGGATCTGCGCCGTTGGCCGAAGACCGCGTGCGTGGCGAGGGCCGCCCGGATCAGGGTGCCCCGGTACCCTCGCGTGATGGCCTCGCCTTCACGGCGGTACCTGCATCGTGGTGGTGAATTCGCAGCGCTGCACCTCTGAGGGTCTGGCGCTTTCCTTCGTCTGGGCCTGGGCGCCGGGCGGCGGGCTGCTCGCGGCCGCATGGACCGACGCGGAGGCCGGCGGAGATCCTGCGCCCGCGCAGGACCATGGCCGGCTGCACGCCGGGCGTCGCGGTTTCTTCGGAACCGGAACGCCGGTTCCCGTTCCCTTCGAACCCAGGGACTTCTTTCTGGATCCCGGGTGCTGGCGTGCGCCTGACGACGTGCCTCCGGGATCTGTGCATGCCCGCAGGGTGTGGGCCGCGCTGTGCGCGATTCCCGTCGGGGAGACCCGCAGCTACGGCCAGATCGCCGACGCGATCGGTTCCGCGCCGCGTGCGGTCGGTCAGGCCTGCCGGGCCAACCCGTGGCCCCTGTTCATACCCTGTCACCGCGTGGTGCCCGCAGGCGGAGGTGGAAACGGCGCGACCGGGGGCTACGCGGGCAACCGCCGCGGACCTCTTGCGGATGTGAAGGCGTGGCTGCTCGCGCACGAAGCCCGTGCGTCGTCGTCGGGGTCCACGATGTCCCCTCCCGGGCAAGCGACGTCGCCGTGCCCGGGCCGGCCGGAAGTTTCTCGCCGGGTGCAGGAATAATCATCCAGTCACGACCGTCCCCCCTCTCGATGTTGGTGTTATCCCCGCAAAATCAGACTTAGAACGTTGGCATACGCTGATGTTCCGTTTCTGTTGACAGGGGATGCTCGCATTAGCAGGATGAATGGAGGTACGTGATCCGTCGGGTCCGGGCCGCCAATAACGAAGACAACCCTGTGATGGAGGTTTCCATGTTCAAAAAAGCCTTGCTCGCGCTGCCCGTGGCACTGGCTCTTGGGGCGACTGCCCATGCCGAAAAGCCGCCGGAGGAGGTCCTTCAGGATCTGATCGACTCGGTTGATTCCGCCTATCTCACGCAGAGTGAGCAGAACCTGCTCATGATGGCTGACAACCCGGCGATGTGGACTGGGATGGACGGCGAGGATCTGTTCCATACGCCGCGCGGCCCCAACAACGTGTCGATGGAGGCCTGCGACTTCGGCAAGGGCCCCGGGGTCCTGGAAGGTGCGTACGTCGAGCTGCCGCGCTACTTCGAGGACACCGACCGGGTCATGGATCTCGAGAACCGCATCGTGCACTGCATGACCGAGGTCCAGGGGTTCGCAGCGGACGATCCGGCCGTCGCCCGGCGGCACGGCTCGGGTTCCGATCACATGAAGATCCAGACCTATATCGCCATGCAGTCCAACGGTATGGAGTGGAACAACCCGCTCGATCACCCGCTGGAGATCGCGATGCGGGACGCCGGTGAGGTGATGTTCTACCGCCGCTCCGGCATTGCCGACTTCAATTGCAACACCTGCCACGGCGAGTCGGGCAAGCGGATCCGCGCATCCGTGCTGCCGAGCAAGGACGTGCCGCAAGAGTGGACCAAGGCGATGTCGTGGCCCGCGTTCCGGGTCGGTCACGACAATGTGCGCAGCAGCCAGCACCGGATCCGCGGCTGCTACTGGCAGATGCGCATGCCGCGCATCAATCCGGACGGCGATGCGTCGATCGCGCTGATGTCCTACTGGACCGACGCGTCTCGTGGCCAGCCGGCCATCCTGCCCGACATGAAGCGCTGATTCCGGACGCACAAGGAGATTCGAGATATGTTGAAGAAGACGCCGATCGCGGCCGGTATCGCGGCCCTCGCAACCATCTTCATCGCCGGCGGCTGTGCGGTCGCCGACGCAGACAAGAGCAACGCGGTTGACTACACCGCCATGACGCCGGAGGAACTCGCGGAACACCTGATCTTCGAAGCCAATGGCTTCGTTCTGGACCAGGAGGTCCAGGAAGGGGGAACCACCCGGCAGCGCATGGTGCAGGACGACCTGCACAAGGCCTGTTCGGTCATCGGTGGTGGGGATCCGGACCAGGAGACCCTGGAGGCAGTCCGCGCGGCGGCCGCCGAGTCCATCGTGTATCCGGAAGGCGGCATCGAGCTGGGCGACTGGGAGCGGGGCCGGGAACTGGCCTGGTCCGGTTTCGGTTACCGCGTGGGTCACAAAACGGATGACCACAGCGCTCGCGACGTGGGCGGCAATTGCTACAACTGCCACCAGCTGGCCACCGACCGTACCGGGGGCAATCTGGGGCCGAGCCTGACCGGCTATGGCAAGACCCGCGGTACCAGCGAGGCGATGCTGAAGTACGCCTACGACATGATCTACAACCCGCACGTGTACTTTCCCTGCACGAACATGCCGCGCTTTGGGCATAGCGGGTTCCTGGACGAACAGGCGATTGCCGACATCATGGCCTACATGTTCGACCCGGAGTCCCCGGTCAACGAATGAGATCGGGTTTCTGACGCTCGGCGGTCCTTCCGGACCGTGACGAAGCCGCCGGCGGCGACGCCGGCGGTTTTTTTTCGCGCGCCGGCCGCGCCCCCTCCCCAACCCCCACCCGCAGGCGGGGAGGGGGCCGGGTGGTTCCCGACGGCAGCCCTTGAAAACGCCGAAGGTCGCCCCCACCTCCCGCGGAGCGAGATACGAGATTCAAATGCCAGAGGGATGCCAAGGACCATGACTGAAACCCAACGTGAAGAACGCCGTTTCGAGACCGAGGTCAGCCAGCTGCTGCACCTGATGGTGCATGCGCTGTACTCCAACCGGGAGATCTTCCTGCGCGAGCTGATCTCCAATGCGGCCGACGCCTGTGACAAGCTCCGATTCGAGGCCCTGGCCAGCCCCGGGATTATCGTCCAGCCGGGCGAGCTGCATATCGACGTGAGCTTTGACCGGGAGAAGCGCGAGATCCGCGTGAGCGACAACGGCGTGGGGATGTCCCGGGACGAGGTCGTCGAGAACATCGGGACCATTGCGCGTTCGGGAACGAAGCAATTCCTGAACCGGCTGACCGGCGACCAGCAGAAGGACGCATTGCTGATCGGCCAGTTCGGGGTCGGTTTCTACTCCTCGTTCACCGTGGCCGACCGCGTGACCCTGGAGACCCGCCGCGCCGATGCCCCGGAGGACGCCGCGGTCCGCTGGGAGTCGGACGGTACCGGTAGCTACACGCTCGAGAACACCAGCCGGGCCGAGCCGGGCACCGAGGTGATCCTGCACCTGAAGGAGGATGCCGACGAGTTCCTGGAGGCCTACCGGCTGCGCCACATCATCACCCGCTATTCCGACCACGTCTCCTTCCCGATCCGGATGCCGAAGCTCGACGACGAGGGCAAGCCCACCGACGAGTGGGAGACCGTGAACCGCGCGAGCGCGCTGTGGACGCGCGCGAAGGGCGACATCACCGACGAGGAGTACCGGGAGTTCTACAAGCACGTCGCCCACGACTTCGAGGACCCGGCCGCCTGGGTGCACAGCCATGTCGAGGGCAAGCAGCAGTACACCACGCTGTTCTACGTCCCGAAACGCGCGCCCTTCGATCTCTGGGACCGCGACCAGCGCCACGGCGTGAAGCTCTATGTGAAGCGCGTGTTCATCATGGACGATGCGGAGAAGATGCTGCCGAGCTACCTGCGCTTCGTGCGCGGCGTGGTCGACTCCTCCGACCTGCCGCTGAACGTCTCGCGCGAGATCCTGCAGAGCAACCGCCTGGTCGACGGCATCCGCTCGGGCTCGGTGAAGAAGATCCTCGGCCTGCTGGAGTCCATCGCGGAAAAGGAGCCCGAGAAGTACGCGGAGATCTGGACCCAGTTCGGTCGGGTGCTCAAGGAAGGGCCGGGCGAGGACTACGGCAACCGGGAGCAGATCGCAAGGCTGCTGCGCTTCGCCAGCACGCACAACAGCGACGACACCCAGAACGTGTCGCTCGCCGACTACAAGGCGCGCATGAAGGAGGGCCAGAAGGCGATCTACGTGGTCACCGCCGACAACCCCGCCGCGGCGCGCAACAGCCCGCACCTCGAGATCTTCCGCAAGCACGGCATCGAGGTGCTGCTGCTGTCCGACCGCGTCGACGAGTGGCTGCTGTCCCACCTCGACCAATTCGACGGCACGCCGATCAAATCGGTGGCGAAGGGGGACCTGGATCTCGGCGATCTGGTGGACAAGGACGCCGAGGGCAAGGACGCAGAGGGTGAGGACAAGGCGAAGGAGGCGCTCGGCGACCTCCCGGAGCGCATCGGCAGGACCCTCGGCGATCGCGTGGAGACCGTGCGGGCCTCACAGCGACTGGTGGAATCCCCGGCCTGCATCGTGCTCGGCGAGCACGAGATGGCACTGTACCTGCAGGAGCTGATGAAGCAGGCGGGGCAGCAGACCTTTGGCAGCAAGCCGGTGCTGGAGGTGAACCCGACCCACCCGCTGGTCCAGCGTCTGAAGGCCGCGGATGGCGCCGAATTCGACGACCTCGCGACGCTGCTGTTCGAGCAGGCCCTGCTGACCGAGGGCGGTCAGCTCGACGATCCGTCGGGCTTCGTTTCCCGGCTCAATCGACTGCTGCTCAAGGCGGCCTGACCGCAGCGCGACCGCCGTGGGGGGCTCCGGGGGGGCTCCGTGGGAGCGGCTTCCAGCCGCGATATCCTGCCTTCCCCAAAACGTGGGAGCGGCTTCCAGCCGCGATATCCTGCCTTCCCCAAAACCATCGCGGCTGGAAGCCGCTCCCACGGAAGCCGCTCCCACGGAGCCCCCACGGAGGCCGCTCCCGGGGGACAGATTTGAAATCTGTTCCCCGGGGTTCCGGGGTTGGGGTCAGCGCTGGAGCAGGCGGTCCACCGCTTCCTGGAAGGCGATGCCGATCCGTCGGCTCATTGGCTGGCGGCGATTGAAGATCACCTCGTAGAGCTCGAATTCGCGGGCGAGGGCCATCAACAGGTCGTCGCTGGTGCGCAGCTCGTCGACCAGCTGCAGGTCCAGGGCGCGCTCGCCGTACCAGTGTTCGCCGGTGGCCAGCCGTTCGAGATCGAGCTGGGGACGGAAACGCTGCAGGTAGGCCTTGAACAGCCCGTGGGTCTCCTCGAGTTCCTCCTGGAACTTGGCGCGACCCTCGGGCGTGTTCTTGCCCAGGATCGTGAGCGTCCGCTTGTGCTGGCCCGCGGTCAGCAGTTCGATGTCGACGTCGTGCCGTTTCAGCAGCCGGTTCACGTTCGGGATCTGGGCAACGACACCGATGGAGCCGACCACCGCGAAGGGTGCGGCCGTGATGCGGTTGGCGACCGCGGCCATCAGGTAGCCGCCCGAGGCGGCCACGCGGTCTACCGCAACGGTGAGATCGAGACCGGCGTCGCGCAGGCGCGCCAGCTGGGCCGCGCCGAGGCCGTAGGAGGGCACCAGTCCGCCGCCACTCTCGAGACAGACCACGACCCGGTCGGTTCCGGGCCGGGCCAGGGTCAGGATCGCCGAGACCTCCTCGCGCAGGTTGTCGACGCGGGTCGCGCGGATGTCGCCATGGAAGCGCAGCACGTACACGCGTGTCTGTTCCTGCGGGCGTTCCTTCGCGGCCCGCTTGCGGTGGCGCTGGTATTCCCGGGTGTGCCGGCGCAGTGCCCGCCAGCCCAGCACCCGCAGCCGCAGCACCCGTTCCATGTTGCGGTAGCGCTGGTTCAGATGCCTTACGGTGAGCTGTTCGTCGCCACGACCCCGGTTACGCTGGGATGCCGCGGTCAGCGCGCCCAGTACCACCAGGGCCATCAGGATGATGGTCAGGCCCTTGGCAAGGAACATCGCGTAATCCTGCAGGAATTCCATGCATCCTCCCTCTGGGTGACGTCCCGCGTTAGGCTGGAGCCGGGTTCCGCAAGACAGGCCGTGAAGGACGAGACAGTGTCGGATGCATCAGACCTGCCGGATGGCCAGGCCGGGCCCCGGAGCAAACCGCCGCGTCCCATCCGGTTTCGTGGCCGTGACACGCTCAGCCTGCGTCAGCTCGACGAACTGAACCAGGTGCCGAAGGGTACCACCTTCCGCCGCTTCAAGGCGGTGCGCAGCTCGCTGACGGAGGACCGGGATTTCTTCCGTCTCGATGCCGCAGAGCACGCCGCACTGCTGCAGCGGCTGCGCGCGCAGGGTCGGATCTACCCGGGCAGCGTCCACGTCGTCCTGATCACCGAGTCGGGTTATCGGCGCCTGCGTGGCATCGGCCCGTCCTGATGCTGATGGCGCCGATGCGGCCAGTCCGCAACGGCCGTCCAGGGAATCACCGGCCGGCGCGGTCAACGCTTCTCCCGCCGCCTGGCGAGCTGCCGAAGCATCGCCTCCTGCTCGTTGAACGAGGGCTGGCGGCTCCGCGCCGGGTCGTCCGGGTTCTTCGTTGCGGCGTTCTCCGGCGGGTGCCCGGCCCGTTCCCGTTCCTTGGTCGCCCGATAGGCGTCGAGATCGCGCTTGACGGCCTCGGCGTCCGATTCCTCGATGTAGCGCCCCCGGTAGTCCCTGGGCGGCCGACTGGCCTTGCCCTTGCGCAGGAACAGCTGCATCCGCAGCTCCTTGTTGAGGCGGACGACGCGGCCCTCGATCCAGAACAGGTCGTGGATGGCCAGTCCCAGAAGGGCTGCAAGCGGCAGCAGCCACCACCAGGCCGGTGCCAGCCAGGCGGTTGCGGCCACGGCCAGGCTGAGAATGGGGAAGGCTGCCCCGCCGCGCGGCTCCAGCAGGTAGAATCGATGCAGACCCAGCGGGAACAGGATCCACGCGATGTAGGCCCGTGGCCGTGATCGCATCTTCTGCGCGAGCAGCGCGTTGACCGCCTGCAGGCCGCCGCCCTCGAGATTCAGCTTCTGCCACGCCTTCCCCATTATTCCTCCATCAGCCGGGTTCTTGGCCCAGTCTACCCCGGGGCCGAGTTGTCGCAGGGAATGTCTGCCTGCTATTGCGGCCTTGTCGGCCCTGCTAGCATGCGACGGAATATCCGGAGACCCACGCCCATGTCGGACCGGCGCTTGCAAGTGTTCTTCACCGTGGCCCGTCTGCTGTCGTTTACGCGGGCCGCCGAGGTGCTGCACATGACCCAGCCTGCGGTGACCTTCCAGGTCCGGCAGCTGGAGGAGCAGCTGGATACCCGTTTGTTCGACCGGACCCACAACCGGGTGGCGCTCACCGATGCCGGCCGCCTGGTCTTCCGGTACGCGGAGCGCATCTTCGAGACCTATGCGGAGATGGAGGACGCCCTGCGCGAGCTCAAGGGCGCGGTCGGCGGAGCGCTGGTGCTCGGCGCCAGCACCACCGTTGCCGAGTACCTGCTGCCGACGCTGCTCGGGGCCTTCCTGCGCAGCCATCCCGATGTGGGCATCAGCCTGCGCGTCGGCAATAGCGATTCGGTGGTGGCCATGGTCGAGGAGAGCGAGATCGACCTCGGCGTGGTCGAGGCTCCGGTCGGCAACCGCAACCTGGTCGTGCAGGCCTGCCTGATCGACCAGCTGCGGCTGATCGTGCCGCCTGATCATCGGCTTGCGGGACGCAGCAGCGTCACCCTTGCGGACTTCATGGACGAGCCCTTTGTCTGCCGCGAGGAGGGCTCCGGAACCCGGGAGGTGATCATGGAATACCTGACACGCCAGGGCTACAGCCGCAGCCGGCTCAACCTGTGCATGGAACTCGGGAGCCCGGAGGCGATAAAGGGCGCGGTGGTCGCCGGCATGGGTGTGTCTATGCTCTCCGAATCGGTCATCGCAAAGGAAGTCGCCCTGGGTCAACTGGTGGCGATTGCACTGGATCCGCCGCTGGAGCGGCCGATCTCGCTGGTGCACGCGCGCCAGAAGTTTCGGGTGCCCACCCTCGAGGTGCTGCTGCGCTTCGTCCGTGAATACTGCACGGACGCGGATCGCGAGCCGCGGGGCATCCATCACTCAACTGCTGCCAAGGAGCCTTGATGAAGAACTACTGCGTGGTACAGCACACCTATTCCGAATTCCTCGGCTTGATAGAATCACAGCTCGAAAAGCGCGACATCGGCTTTTCCTACCATCGCCCCTTCGTGGGGCAGGACATGCCGGGCTCGGCGGCGCAGTTCGACGGACTGTGGCTGCTCGGAGGGGCGTGGCCGCTCACGGACGAGGAACACAATCCGCAACTGTCGGACGAGCTGGCGCTGATCGACATATTCCGCCGCTCGAGGCGTCCCGTGATCGGCCTGGGCATGGGCGGCCTGCTGGTGGCCCTGCAGGCGGGCGGAACCGCCCACGCCGATCCGATGTACCGTGCGGAGTTCGTCACTGCGCACAAGACCCCGGCCGGCGAGGGCGACGCGCTCGCGGAGGCGGTCGATGGCCGGCGCGTGCTGGTGCTGGTGAACGGCCGCGTGGATCTGCCGGAGGGGCTGGAGCCGACCCTGGTGGACGACGAAGGCCGCTGGCTCGCGGTTCGGCCGGACGAGCTGACCTACGCTCTGCTGTTCCGCCCGGAAATGAAACCGGGCATGCTGGAGGATATCATCATGGAGGCGCGTCACAATCCGCCACCGAACATCGGTGAGCTGCTCGGCGAGGCGCGCATGGAGTGGCAGGCGATGCAGGAGGTGACCGCCCAGGTGGTGGTCGGCCTGGTCACCGAGCTGTCGCTGATGCAGGAACGGCGCAAGATGCCGGTATTCAGCCTCAAGGTGGAGACGGACAGTTGATGACGCCGATGAACATGGCGCTCGGCAAGAAGGCGGGCGGCGGCAAGGCCGGTGATCCGTCACGGCGTCTCGCCGAGATCGCCGGCAGGCTGCCGCAGGAGCAGCAGCGCACGCTGCTGCAGTTCGCCGAGTTCCTGCTCGCCCAGGTTCCGGAGGGCGAGGCGGCCCCGCTGCCGGAGCCGAAAGAGATTCCGCGGCCGGAGCAGGAATCCGTGATCAAGGCAATGCGCCGGCTTTCCGAGACCTATCACATGCTGGAACGGGGTCCGCTGCTGAACGAGACCTCGGCACTGATGGGCCAGCACGTGATGCAGGGCCGGCCGGCCGCCGAGGTGATCGACGAACTCGAGGTAATCTTTGCGCGCCACTACGAGAAGGTGCGTTCCTCCTCATGATCGAAGTCCTGCGGCGTTGGTACGAGCGGCATTTCACCGACCCGCAGGTGGTGATTCTTGCGCTCCTGCTGCTGGCCGGCTTCCTGCTGGTGATCTTTGCCGGGCGCATCCTGGCCCCGCTGCTCGCCAGCCTGATCATTGCCTATCTGCTGGAGGGCGCTGTGAGCAAGCTGGTACGGTTGCGGCTCCCGCGGCTGGCGGCGGTGATCATCGTGATGGCCTGCTTCTTTGCGCTGGTTGCCACGGCGCTCTTCGGGCTGGTGCCGCTGATGTCGCAGCAGGTCACGCAGCTGGTCCGCGAGCTGCCGGTGATGATCTCCCAGGGACAGGCGCTGCTGCTGCAGCTGCCCGAGCGCTACCCGCAGATCGTCTCGGAGGAGCAGGTCTTCGAAATCATGGGAGCGATGCGCACGGAGGCGACGGTCTTCGGGCAGCAGGTCGTGAAGGTCTCGCTGGCCTCGGCGCAGCACCTGGTCACGGTGGTGATCTATCTGATCGTGATACCGCTGATGGTCTTCTTCATGCTGAAGGACCGGGACGCGATCCTCGACTGGTTCATGGGCTTCATGCCCAGGGACCGGCGCCTGGCGAGCCAGGTGTGGAACGAGGTGAACATGAAGATCGCCAGCTACGTGCGCGGCAAGTTCATCGAGATACTCCTGGTGTGGGCGGTGAGTTTCACCGTATTCCACTGGTTCGGGCTGCAGTACGCGGTGCTGCTGTCGTTCATGGTCGGGATCTCCGTGATCATCCCGTACATCGGAGCCGCCGTCGTCACCATTCCGGTGGCGCTGGTCGCCTACTTCCAGTTCGGGCTGTCCACCGAGTTCGTCTGGGTGCTGATCGCCTACGGGGTGATCCAGTTCGTGGATGGCAACGTGCTGGTGCCGCTGCTGTTCTCCGAGGTGGTCAACCTGCACCCGGTGGCGATCATCGCGGCGGTGTTCATCTTTGGCGGCATCTGGGGCCTGTGGGGCGTGTTCTTCGCGATCCCGCTGGCCACACTCGTGCACGCGGTGCTGAAGTCGTGGCCACGCCACTTTCGGGATGATGGTCCGGCCCGGGAAGACGGGGCTGTGCAGAACGCCGGGGGCGGGGAGGAGCGGCCGGAGACTCCGGCGGGTCCGACCACAGCCTGACGGCCGCGTGGCGGCACGATGATCGGTTAAGGTGGGGATCGCGCGCAGCGCGTTCCGCTGGCCGTGCGCCGGCAGGAAGCACGGATTCAGTACAAGAGAGGATGCATGACCGGCACGGAACTGTTGATGAACATCACCCCGCAGGAGAGCCGGGTTGCGCTCGTGGAGAACGGCATCCTGACCGAACTCCACCTCGAGCGGACCCGGCGCCGCGGCCTGGTTGGCAGCATCTACAAGGGTACCGTGTGCCGAGTGCTTCCGGGCATGGATGCGGCCTTCGTGGACATCGGCCTCGAGCGGACCGCCTTCCTGCACGCCTCGGACGTCGCGCCGGTCGAGCGCGAGGAGCTGTGCAACAACGGTGAGCCGCCGCGGCGCAACGAATCGATCAGCCAGCTGCTGCGGGAGGGCCAGGAACTGCTGGTCCAGGTGATCAAGGACCCGCTCGGAACCAAGGGCGCCCGCCTGACCACCTACGTCACGGTCCCGTCACGGCATCTGGTGCTGATGCCGAACCAGGGCACCATCGGGATCAGCACCCGCATAGAGGATGATGCCACCCGCAGCCGCCTGCGCGAGACGATGGAGGCGCTGCGCGGGGAGCTGGCCCCGGAGCACGGCTTCATCGTGCGCACCGCGGCCGAGCTCGCGGATGATGCCGCGCTGCGCAAGGACGTGCTGTTTCTGAAGAAGCTCTGGGACACGCTGCAGGAGAACGCGGCGAATTGCCCGGCCGGACAGGAGATCCACGCCGATCTGCCGTTGGTGCTGCGTATCATCCGCGACATGGTGGGTGTGGACCTGGAGCGGGTGCGGATCGACTCGCGCGAGACCTGGCAGCGCGTCCGCGAGTTCGCCGAGCGCTACATCCCGGAGCTCACCGACCGCATCGAGCACTACCCCGGGGAACGCCCGATCTTCGAACTCTTCAACGTCGAGGAGGAGATCCAGCGCGCCCTGGAGCGGAAGGTCGAACTGAAGTCCGGCGGGTACCTGATCTTCGACCAGACCGAGGCGATGACCACGGTGGACATCAATACCGGTGGCTTCGTCGGCCACCGCAACCTCGAGGAGACGATCTTCAAGACCAACCTCGAGGCCGCACAGGCGATCGGCCGGCAGCTGCGGCTGCGCAATCTCGGGGGCATCATCATCATCGACTTCATCGACATGCAGGACGAGGAGCACAAGCGACAGGTGCTGCGGGCGCTGGACCGGGCGCTGGAACGCGATCATGCGAAGTGCCAGATCTGCGATGTCTCGCCGCTGGGGCTGGTCGAGATGACCCGCAAGCGTACCCGCGAGAGCCTTGAGCACCTGCTCTGCGAGCCCTGTCCGACCTGTGGCGGGCGCGGCTATCTGAAGTCGGCCGAGACCGTCTGTTACGAGCTGTTCCGGGAGATCCTGCGCGAGACGCGTCAGTACGATGCGCGGGAGCTTCGGGTGCTGGCCTCACAGAGCGTGATCGACCTGCTACTGGACGAGGAGTCCTCCAGCCTTGCCGAGCTCCAGGAGTTCGTCGGCGTGCCGATCCGGTTCCAGGTGGAGATCCTCTACCAGCAGGAGCAGTTCGACGTCGTGTTCATCTGACCAGGACGGACCCCGGAGCCGAATGAGCGCTGGTCTCCCCGCAGACGCCGTCGCCGCGCTGCCGGCGTGTCCCCGGGCGGCGGCCCGTCGTAGGGACGTGCCGCGATGATCCGCCGGAGTCTGCGCCATGGCCTCGCCGCGCTGGCCGTGGTCCTCGCGCTGCTGGCACTGCTCCTGCTTGCCCTGCGCCTCCTGCTGCCGCATTGGGCGGGCCTGGCCACGCAGGTGGAACAGCGCGTCGGCGCGATCATCGATCGGGAGGTGCAGCTCGAGTCGCTGCAGCTCGGCTGGTCGGGATGGATGCCGGAGCTGGTGGCGCGCGATGTGCGGATCACCGGCGCCGGCGCGGTTCCGCTGGTGGCGCAAGAGCTCGGCGTGAGCCTGGATCCGATGCGGAGCCTCCACACGCGCGCGCCCGCGCTGCGCAAGGCGAGGCTTGCCGGCGTCGATCTGCACGTCACCCGCAATACCGACGGCAGCTGGGACGTGCACGGCTGGCACTTCGGGGGCGACCGGTCCATGGCCATCGACTGGAGACGGCACTTTGCCGGCATGGAGCGCCTCGAGATCACCGATGGTTCTCTGCAGTGGGAGGATGCAATCACCGGTGTCCACACCGGGCTCTTCGTGGACCGCGTGGGCCTGCGCTCGGACGCCGCCGGTCTGCGGCTGGCCGGCTCCGGCAGCCTGCTTCCGGAGGCCGGCGGTCCGGTGTACGTTGGCATCTCGATCCCGCCTGCGGGACCCGACCGGATCGAGTTCTATCTGGAGGCCGAGGACCTTCAACTGCAATACTGGACCCGCGCGAGCGGATGGCTGCACGGAGGCCCTTCGGGCATGAGCTCGGTGCGTCTGTGGGCCGACCTCGAAGATGGTCGCGTGCGGCGCCTCCAGGGGGAGCACCGGACCCGTGTCATTCATGCCCCACAGCTCTCTCCGCGGGTCCAGGAACTCGGGCACCGGTTCCGGTGGCGCCGGCGTGGTTCGCGCAGCGAGTCCCACTGGTCCGCCACCACCCCGGGTGCCGGGGATCTGCGCCTGGAATACCACGTCAACGCCCCCGACCGGTCTGCGCACCGGATCACCGTGGCCGCTACCGGCGTCGACGTGCGCAGGCTCGCACGCCCGGCCGCCGCAGTGCGGCTGCCCGGGGTGCCCGACCTGGCCCGCCTCGCCGCACTGGATCCGGGAGGACAGCTGGATTCCCTCTACATGGAGCTGGAACGCGGGGACGAGGGCTGGCGCGTGCATGTCGCGGATGCGCTGCTGCGTGGTCTGACCGTCGATGCGGTGGGCGCGGTGCCGGCCTTCAGCGGACTCGATGTCTCGATGCAGTGGCGCGGCGGTCGGGGGGAGTTGGCACTGGACAGCAGTGGGTTCGGGTTGGCGCTGCCATCGCTCTTCGCGGACCCGCTGTGGGCCGATGGTCTGCACGCCCGTGTCGGCGTGGAACGGCGGTCCGGAGGCTGGGGTCTCGAGGTCGGCGAATTCAGACTCGCGAACGAGGACGCGGCAGTGGAAGGTCGCGGCCGCATCGAGCTGGGTGCGGAGCCGCACCTCGACCTGGCATTGGGCATCCTGCGCGCGGACGGACGCCAGGTGGCCCGGTACCTGCCGGTGCACCGGCTTCCGGCGAACACCTACCGCTGGCTGGTCGAGAGCATCCGGAGGGGCACGGTCACCGGGGGCGGCATGGTGTTGCGCGGCAACCCCGCCGACTTCCCGTTCGAGGACGGCGAGGGACTGTTCCACCTCCGTGCCTCGATCGAGGACGGGCTGCTGGACTACCGTCCTGGCTGGCCCGAGGCGCGCGAACTGTCCGGAACGCTGATCTTCCACAACGCAATGTTCCGCGCGGAACAGGCTGCCGGACGGATCCTGGACTCCGAGATCGGCGACACCGAGGTCACCGTCGCCAACATGCTGCGCGAGCCCGAACTGGAGATCCAGGGGCAGGCACGCGGGACCCCGGACGATCTCAGGGTCTATCTGGAACGTGCCGGCATCGGAACCGGGTTCGGCTCCGTTCTCGCCGGCTTGCAGCCCGAAGGAGCCAGCGAACTGGATCTGGCGCTGCGGATCCCGCTGTACCGCAGGGCGGCTGAACGAGTCCGGGTTGCCGGCAGCCTGAGGCTGCGCGATGGGGTCCTGGAACTCCCGGAATCCGGTATCCGGCTCGCCGGAATCGCGGGCGAGGTACGGTTCGATCCCGAGACCGGCATCCGTGGGCAGGGCATCACTGCGCAGGTTCATGACGAGCCTGTGGTGCTGGATCTGCAACGGGATGCCCGCGGCCAGCGCACCCTGATCCGTGCGCGCGGACCGCAGCCCCTGGCGCCCTGGATCGGCGACCGGCATGCCTTTCTGGGCCGGGTCCGGGGCATGCCGACCTGGGAGGCGGATATCGTGCTCGATGCCGCCGGCGATTCCTGGCTGGATCTGTCCTCGGATCTGGAGGGCGTCGAGCTCAACTGGCCCGCGCCTCTGGCCAAGACGCGGGGCACCCGGCGTCCGATCCGGATCGTGTGGCCCCTCGGTCAGGCGAAGGAGGCCACGGGCCGCGTCGATTTCGATGGCGTGCTCGCGGCCCGGGTGAGAGTCGCCCCCGGTGAGGCGCTCGAGCCGGGGACGGTCCGGGCGGTCGCGCTCGCGCTGGGCCGGCCGCATCCCGAGCTGCCACCGCTGCCCGAGGACGGCATGGACCTGAATGCCCGCCTGGAGTCCCCCGATGCGGAGGCGTGGCAGCGGCTGGTGCAATCGCTGGAGCGCCCGGATTCCCCGGGGGGCGCCGCGGAAGGCCTGCGCTTGCACCGGGCCGAGATCGAGATTCGCGACAGCCTGCGCTGGCGTGGAAGGTCCCTGCCCGGGCTGCGGGCCCGCCTGTCGCCAACGGACTATGGTCGCCGTCTCGACATCGACTCCGAATGGCTGCAGGGACGGGTCTGGTCGGTTCGTCCGGACCCCCCCGATGATCCGGGTCAGCGGGAACGCTGGTACGTGCACCTGGAACGCCTGCACCTGGATGGGTGGACAGAGCCGCCGGAACGTTCCGGGTACGGCCTGGGATCGGGCCTTGCGGACCCCAGGAGATGGCCCGCGATCGACCTGCGTGTGGACGATCTGCGCCTCGCGTGGCTGGAGTTCGCCGGAGTCGAGATCGAGCTGCAGCCAGTGGAGGAAGGCCTCGAGCTCAGCCGCCTGCGCGCAGTCTCGCCCCTGAAGGGGGTGGCGCTCGAGGGCGAGGGCCACTGGCTGGTGACGCCGGACGGTGGCACGGAGTCGCGGCTCGACACGGAGGTCAGCGGCAGTAACTGGGGGCAGGGCCTCGGATCCATGGGCGTGTCGGCAGCGCTCGAGCAGGGCGAGGGCACCGGCCGGCTGCAACTGTCCTGGCCGGGGGCGCTGTACGCGCCGGAACTTGCCGCGTTACAGGGACGGATCGAGATCGACGTGCAGGAGGGGCAGTTGCGCGATGTCGATCCCGGGGCCGGGCGCCTGCTGGGGCTGGTCAGCCTTGACCTCGTGCCGAGGCGTCTGCGCCTCGACTTCAGGGATGTCTATACTCAAGGGCTGGCCTTCGATCACATGGTCGGTGAGGCGCTGCTGGACGGCGGTGATCTGCTGCTGCCGGAACTGCGGATCGAGAGCCCGTCGGCCGTGGTCAGGGTCAGTGGTCGCACTGGCCTCGTCGCGCGGGACTTCGACCAGTCGATCGTCGTGGTGCCGCGCCTGCGTTCCACCTTGCCCATTGTCGGGGCACTGCTGGGAGGGCCCGTCACCGGGGTGGTCGTACTGGTGGTGGAGCGCGCTCTGGGTATAGGGGACCAGGTAGAGGAGGCCGCACGGGTGGAATATTTCGTGACCGGTCCATGGTCCGAACCAGAGGTGACCGCGCGCGTGAGAGCGGAACAGGGAGCTGCAGACTGATGAAGGAATGGTGCATGCCATGACGAATGTTGCCGCCATACAGATGGCGTCGGGACCGCAGCCCCAGGCCAATCTACTGGAGGCGAAGCGACTTCTGAAGGAAGCCGCCGCGAAGGGAGCGGGTCTGGTGGTGCTGCCCGAGAATTTCGCGATGATGGGCATGCGGGACGGCGATATCCTGAAGATCGCGGAGGATCCCGACGCGGGTCCGCTGCAGGGCTTCCTGGCCGAGCAGGCCAAGCGGCTCGGGATCTGGCTGGTCGGGGGGACGGTGCCGCTGCGCACCGCGCGCGGTGACCGGGCGCGTTCGGCCTGCCTGGTGTACGACGATCAGGGCCGGCGTGTGGCCCGCTACGACAAGATGCACCTCTTCGATGTGCGCATCCCGGATGGCGACGAGCATTATGCCGAGTCGCGCATCTACGAGTCCGGTGACCATATCGTCACGCTCGATACGCCTTTCGGGCGGATGGGGTTGGCCGTCTGCTACGATCTGCGTTTTCCGGAACTGTTCCGGGGATTGCTCGACCAGGGCGCCGAGTTTGTGGCGATGCCCTCGGCCTTCACCGCGCAGACCGGTCAGGCGCACTGGGACATCCTGCTCCGGGCCCGTGCAATCGAGAACCAGCTGTTCATGCTGGCCGCGGCCCAGGGCGGCTTCCATGTGAACGGACGCGAGACCTACGGTCACAGCGCGCTGGTGGATCCCTGGGGCCGTGTCGTGGCGCAGTTGGGCCGCAATCCCGGAGTATTGATCGCCGACCTGAGCTGCGACTGCGTGGGACGCATCCGCAAGCTCTTTCCGGCGGTGCATCACCGCCGGCTTGCCTGCGAGATCGAGGTGCCGGACACGGAGGGCTGAGCACGCTGCTGCCCGTCCCGCGGAGCCGGGGAACCATTCCACCGAACCGAACATCACAGGAACCACCATGATTGACAGCCTTGCCCGAGAAACCCTGCTTGAGCCCGGCGGCATCACCGATGACGGGCTCGCTTCCGTGCTGGGCGCGACCTTCGGCCGCGGCACGGACGGCGGTGACTGCTACTTCCAGTTCATTTCCCAGGAGGGCTGGTCGCTCGAGGACGGGCTGGTCAAGAGCGCCAGCTTCAACATCGAACGCGGCGTCGGCATCCGGGTGATCTCCGGCGAGCAGACCGGCTTCGCCTATTCCGACGAGATCAGTCTTCCCGCGATGCTGGAGGCGGGCCGGACCGCACGCAGCATCGCCAGCGCCGGGCAGACCGGATCGATCCCGGTTCGGCCGGGCGCCGCCCGCGATACTGCGCTGTATCTGCCCGACGACCCGCTGGGATCCCTGGACGAGGCTCGCAAGATCGAGCTCCTCAAGCACATGGATGCGGTCGCCCGCGCGGCCGATCCGCGCGTGACACAGGTCATCTGTTCCCTTGCAGGGGTGCGCGAGGTGGTGCTGGTACTGACTGCCGACGGCGAGATGGTCACGGATGTACGGCCGCTGGTGCGCATGAACGTGCAGGTCCTGGTGGAGCAGGGGGGGCGCCGCGAGTCCGGTTCGTCGGGCGGCGGGGGACGCTCGGGTTATGCCTTCTTCACGGATGATGACCGTGCGGGTGCCTACGCCCGCGAGGCGGTCCGTCAGGCCCTGGTGAATCTCGAGGCGGTGGACGCGCCTGCCGGGACCATGAAGGTGGTGCTCGGGCCTGGCTGGCCGGGCGTGCTGCTGCACGAGGCGATCGGCCACGGCCTCGAGGGCGACTTCAACCGCAAGGGGACATCGGCCTTCGCCGGACGCATCGGGGAGCGGGTTGCCGCCCCGGGGATCAGCATCGTCGATGACGGGACCATGCCCGGCCGGCGCGGTTCGCTGAATGTCGATGACGAGGGCACGGTGACCCAGCAGACGACGCTGATCGAGGATGGCTACCTGCGGGGTTACATGCAGGACCGGCTGAACGCCCGTCTGAGCGGGACGCGTTCGACCGGCAACGGCCGCCGCGAGTCCTACGCGCACCTGCCGATGCCGCGCATGACCAATACCTACATGCTTCCCGGGGCGGCCGACCCGGGCGAGATCCTCGCCTCGGTGGATCGGGGTCTCTACGCGGTGAATTTCGGTGGCGGGCAGGTCGACATCACCTCCGGGAAGTTCGTGTTTTCCGCATCCGAGGCCTATCTGATCGAGAACGGTCGGGTGACCCGGCCGGTGAAGGGGGCGACCCTGATCGGCAACGGTCCGGATGTGCTCACGCGGGTCTCGATGATCGGTAACGATCTCGAACTGGACACCGGTGTCGGCACCTGCGGCAAGGAGGGGCAGGGGGTACCGGTGGGCGTGGGACAACCGACACTGCGCATCGACGGCATGACCGTCGGCGGCACCCAGGCGGCCTGAGACCCCGGCGGACGGTCGGCAACCAACGATAGTCAGGAGATCATATGAACGAGCTCGCGTTTCTCGAGGAGGAGCAGTCGCTGCCGGAGGGCCACGGAGCCGACCGCGTCGTGCAGTGGCACGTCTTCCGGTCCCGTTCGCAGGCGGAGGACTTTGCCCGCGGCATTCACCTGGAGGACGGGCAGGAACTGGTCGGCGGCCACACCCGGGACAGCATCGGGCTGCTCTACTGGGTGGGCGTGCACGTGGACGACCTGGAGCAATGGGGCAATCGGGCCGCGGTGAACAAGCACGGGGCGAGTCCCTGAGCCTGCCGCTCGCGCGGTCATCGTGCGCGCGGGCCTCCGATTCTCCCTTCTGAGGACATGGCCGGGACGGGTCCCGGCCACGGCAGGAAATGGATAAGGCGCATGGATCAAGCAGCACCGGAAGTTCAGGAACTCTCGCACACGCCCGAGTCGATGCAGGAGCGGGTGGCCATGATCCTCGATCATGCGCGCAGCTGCGGCGCGTCGGCCGCGCAGGCGGCGGTCAGCCACAATGTGGGGCTCGCGGTAACGGTGCGCAGGGGTGAGGTCGAGACGCTGGAATACGAGCGGGACCAGCAGATGGGCCTGGTCGCCTATTTCGGGCAGTCGAAGGGGGCGGCCTCGACGACCGACTTCAGCCCCGAGGCGCTCAGGCAGACCGCGGAGGCCGCCTGCCGAATCGCACGGTACACCGAGCCGGATCCGTACGCCGGCCTGCCGGATCCCGACGAGCAGGCGCGCGACTGGCCCGACCTCCAGCTCGATCACCCCTGGGATTGCCCGGCGGGCCGGGGCATCGATCTCGCGCGAGAGGTCGAGACCGCCGGATTCGCGGTGGACCCGCGGGTGGACAATTCCGAGGGCGCGAGCGTCAGCACCCGTCGCGCGATGTCGGTCCTCGGTGACACCCACGGCTTCATGGGCGGCTACCGCAGTACCCGACACTCCATCTCCTGCGCCCTCGTCGCCCGTGGCGACGGCGGCATGCAGCGTGACTACGCCTACGGCACCTCGCGCGACCCCTCCCGGCTGCCTGCGGGCGAGGCGATCGGACGCGAGGCCGCGGAGCGGGCACTGCGGCGTCTCGGCGCGCGCAAGCTCGGGACGCGGCAGTGCCCTGTGCTGTTCGTGCCGGAGATGGCGCGCAGCCTGATCGGTAACTTCACGCGGGCGATCAGCGGTGGCGCACAGTATCGCAAGAGCTCCTTCCTGCTCGATGCGGCTGGACGGGAGGTCTTTCCCGGCTGGATGCGTATCGTCGAGGAGCCGCTGCTGCCTGGCGCGCTGGGCAGCGCGCCGTTCGATGGCGAGGGGGTGCGCACGCGGCCGCGGGACCTGGTCACCGCGGGCGTGCTGCAGGACTACATCCTCGACAGCTACGCGGCCCGGCGTCTGGGGCTGCGCACCACCGGTAACGCGGGCGGGGCACGCAATGTCAGCGTGCAGCCGCATCCCGGGGAGAAGGGGCTGCAGGGGCTGCTGTCGGACATGGGTACGGGCCTGCTGGTCACGGAGATGATCGGCCAGGGTGTCAACCTCGTCACCGGCGACTATTCCCGGGGGGCTGCGGGCTTCTGGGTCGAGAATGGCGAGATCGCCTACCCGGTGGAGGAGATCACCATCGCCGGCAATCTCCGGGACGTCTTCCGGGGGATCGCCGCGGTCGGGAACGACGTCGACATTCGTGGCAACATCCGTACCGGCTCGATCCTGGTCGAGGGGATGACCGTCGCCGGCGATTGAGGTCCCCGCCGGAGTATTCCCGGGGACATATGCGAACCCCCGGGGACAGATTTGTAAATCTGTCCCCGCCCCTGCTCCCCGCACGCGGGAGAGAGGGGCCCGCGAGACCTTTACATCATGCCGTGGGTTTCGGTGTTCTTCCGGGGCGGGTCTTCATTCTCCGGGATGCCGTGCCAGCATGGCCCGCTAGCCCCTTCCGGTGTCTCCGAAGATGGCCGCCTGCAGATGCCATTTGGAGGCCAGGGTCTCGGTGGCATTCAGGATTTCCTCCGCGCGTGCGGGGTGGTTCCACGTGCCGCGCGCGAGCCATGCGAGGGCCGTGTCACGGTCGGGTGCCAGCGACAGCAGGTGGATCAGCTCGCCGGCATCGCCGCCGATGATCTCGCCGCCCAGCAGTGCGCCGCTGTCCATGTCGCCGATCAGCCGCACGAAACCCTCCGGTTCGTCCTGTCCGAGCGCGCGCGGCGAGGTCTCGAACGCGGCGAAACCGACCGCGGGCTCGAGTTCCTCGTCCTCCGCGCTGTCCTCGTCCATGCCGAGCCGGGCCATCTCGACCGCGCTGTAGACCACCATGGGCACGAACCGACCGTCCTGGCGGCGCTTGTTGCCGCCGAGAATGTTATCGACTGCGATGGTGGCGTCCGACAGGGCGTGGTTGGCGGTCATCCAGTGTCCGGCGACGTCCCCGATCGCATAGATGTTCGGCACCGCGGTCTGGAGGGTCTCGTCGCGCTTCACAAACCCGTGCCGGTCCGTTTCAATGCCTATATCCTCGAGTCCCAGTCCGTCTGTATGCGGCCTGCGGCCAGTCCCCAGCAGGACCCAGTCGACCTCGAAGCGCTGTCCGTCGGAGGCGGTGATCGCCACTCCGTCGTCCCCGTGTTGCACGGCCTGGTAGCCCGGCACCTGCAGCGGCTTCACGTCCGCCGCAGCGAGCCGGCTGTTCAGGGTCGACAGCGCCTGGGGACTGAAGCCCAGCCGGGACAGGGGGCGCGAGCGGGTGAGCCAGGTGATCTCCCGGCCGAGCATTCGGAGGATGTACGCGAACTCGGTGGCCACCACGCCGCTGCCAATCACCGCCACGCGCTCGCCCGCTGGCGGCGGGCGGTCGAACAGCGTGTCGGTGCTGAGGATACGTCCCTCCGCGAGTTCGAAGGGCTGCGGGACGATCGGCTCGGCGCCGGTCGCGATGATGGTGTGGCGCGCCCGCACGGTCAGGGTGCCGGTGCCCCCCCGGACCTCGATCTCCTCCGGGCCGACGAGCCGGGCGTGTCCGTCCACGCTGCGCACCTTCAGGTGCTTGAGGTAGCTCCGGTAGCTGTTCCGCACGGTTGTAACCACCTCGTGCTGGTGGGTCCACGCCTGGTCCAGGTTGCCCGACAGGGTTCCGCGGATCCCGCGGCCCTCGAAGTGTCCCTGTGCCGCAATCAGCCGGGCGCTGTGATACCAGTCCTTCTTCGGCACGCAGCCGCGGTTCAGGCAGCAGCCGCCCCATTCGCCCCCCTCCACGATCACGACGTCGAGACCGCGCAGGGCACCGAGGACCGCGGCGCGATAGCCGCCGGGGCCGCTGCCGATCACCGCGAGGTCATGGGTATCGGTCATGGGCGCGCTTTCTCAGGAGAGATCAGGGGTTCGTGCCATTCGAGCTTGGTCAGTTCCAGCCGGAAGACGTGACCGTCAGCCTCGTAGTCCAGCCGCATCGGCAGGTAGTGCAGGTCGGGAGCGAACCAGCCGGAGAGTTCCACGTCGCTGTCATCACTCGTGCGGACCACCCGAAGGGTGTCCTTGCGGCCCAGCTCGGTTTCGATCCGCTCCCGGCCCTCGAGTACCAGCGTGTAGTCGCGCAGCCGGTCACGCTCGAGGACGGACAGGCGGAGGGTGGAATCGAAATCGCCGTCGCGCAGTCCGGTCATGGTCAGATACACCGACGACAGGAAGTCCACCGTGTCGGGCGGAACCTGTACCTCGAAGGCCTTCCCGTTGTGCCGGCCCCGGGCCCGCCCCTCGCTCCAGTCGAACCGGGTCTCCGTCCGCCGTTCGCGGCCCGGCGTGATGCGGACGCTGCGGGTGCTCAGCAGGCGCGGATGGTCGGCTTCCGGGTGGAATACCGCCTCCCGATCGAACTCGAAGCGTCCGAGCAGGCGCAGAAAGCCGGATACGTGGGCATCCAGGGCCATGTGCAGATTCTCGCCGTCGTGGCTCAGCGTGCTGTGGGCAATCAGGCGGTTGCCGTAGGCATGCGCTTCGTAGGTGGCCGTGTATGGCGGGATCGTGGTCGCAGCCCCGGCCTGGGCGGTCCCCGCCAGGCAGAGGATCAGGATGAGGTGGTGCCAACGCATGATTTCTTGGTCTCCGGTGCCGGATCCAGCAGCAGGGGACGTTCCAGCCGCTGTCCGTCGCACCATATGTTGTCGCTCGCGGCGTGAACCCGTCCTGAACAGATCATCTCGACCGCGGCAGGGTAGAGGCGGTGTTCCGCTGCCTGCACCCGCGCAGCCAGTGTCTCCGGGGTGTCGCCAGGGCAGACCGGAACCCGAGCCTGCATGACCACGGGACCGCTGTCGAGTTCCGTGGTGACGAAGTGCACGCTGGCGCCGTGGTGTGCAACCCCGGCCGCCAGCGCGCGGGCGTGGGTGTCCAGTCCGCGGAGATCAGGCAGCAGGGACGGGTGAATGTTCACCATCCGGTTCTCGAAGCGCCTGACCAAGCCGGGCGTGAGCACGCGCATGAACCCGGCGAGCACCACCAGGTCCGGCTGATGGCTCGCCAGGCTGTCGCCCAGCGCTCGATCGAAGGCCTCGCGATCAGGGTACCGGCGATGGTCGATCAGCACCTGTGGAATCCCCGCCTCCCGCGCATGGGCGAGGCCCGGGGCGCTGGGACGGTTGCTGATCACCACCACGATCCGGCCGTTCACCCGGCCATCGGCACAGGCATCGATCAGGGCCTTCAGGTTGCTCCCGCGCCCCGAGATCAGGACCGCGAGCCGCTTCTCGGAATCCTGCGCGCCACGGTTGCCCGCGCCAGCCACGCCGGCCGCCGCCTCCGGTCCCGGCATCATGAGGCGCTGTAGTGGATCGTGGGCGCGCCGGATCCCTCGGTGACCACGCCGATCGGCCAGGCGGGGATCCCCGTCGCGGCCAGTTCCGAGATAGCGGCGTCCACGCCGCTCTCCGGTAGCACGGCCACCATGCCGATGCCGCAGTTGAAGGTCCGCAGCATCTCCGGCTCCTGAACACCGCCAGTGCCCTGCAGCCAGTCGAACACCGGCGGGCGCGGCCAGGACCCGAGGTCGATCCGGCCGTCAAGACCGCGCGCGAGGATGCGCGGCAGGTTCTCGGTGAGCCCGCCCCCGGTGATGTGGGCCAGAGCGTGCACGCGCCCGGTTCGCAGCAGCCCGAGCACCGCGCGCACGTAGATCTGCGTCGGGGCGAGGAGCGCGTCGCCGAGATTGATCTCCCCGCTGCCGCCGAGCGGCTGCTCGAGTTCCGCTGAGCCGAGTTCCAGCACGCGCCGGATCAGCGAGTACCCGTTGGAGTGCGGTCCGCTGGAGGCCAGGCCCAGCAGGACATCACCCGCGCGCACCCGGCTGCCGTCGAGGAGCTCGTCCTTCTCGACGATCCCGACCGCGAACCCGGCGAGATCATAGTCGCCGTCCGGGTACATCCCCGGCATCTCGGCCGTCTCGCCACCCACCAGCGCGCAGCCGGCCTGTTCGCAACCCTCGGCGATCCCCCGCACCACGTCCGCGGCGACATCCACGTCCAGGCGGCCGGTCGCGTAGTAGTCGAGGAAGAACAGCGGTTCCGCGCCCTGCACGATGATGTCGTTCACGCACATCGCGACCAGGTCGATGCCGATGGTGTCGTGCCGGCCCAGCTCCTGCGCGAGGCGAAGCTTGGTGCCGACGCCGTCGGTACCGGAGACCAGTACAGGCCTGCGGTAGCGCTCGACCGGGAGCTCGAAGAGCGCACCGAAGCCCCCGAGCCCTGCAAGCACACCGGGCCGCAGCGTGCGCGCGGCGTACGGCTTGATGCGGTCGATCAGGGCATTGCCTGCATCGATGTCGACACCGGCGTCGCGGTAGGTCAGACCAGGGTGGGATTCGGGCATGGAGAGTCTCGTGAACGCGGGTAGTGAATGGTAGCGACGGGCGGTAGCCCATGCAAAAAGGGGCTCCGGGATCAGGCCCCGGCTGTGCTATGTTGCCTGTTCGGTGTGCTGGTGTGGTTGCTGGAGAGGCAAGTGGTCGTTCAGGTCAGTGGATTGCGGGATTGTGCCGCGTCGACCCGGGCGCCGGGGCGCGCCCGGCGGCCCTGCGGCGGCGTGGGGGCGCGGCGGTTTCGTGGCGGGCTGGCAGGGTGGTCGCAGCGGACCGTCGCGATGCTGGGGCTCCTCCTGCTGCTGGTGACCCCGGCGCGCGCCGCACTGCTAGAGCTGATGGTGGATGCCCCCGGCGAGGACGCGGCCGTGGCTGCCGGTCTCGATGAGGCGCTGCTTCGCATCGCGGGCTTCCACTCGCCGGCCCTGTCCGATCTCGCAGCGGCGATGCTGGCGGATCCCGACCGGGGGTGGTTGCGCTCGCTGGAGCGCCGGGGTGCGGAGCGCTTCCTGCTCGCCTTCGACCGCGCCCGACTCCGGTCCGCGCTGCAGGAGGCGGCGGTGCCGGTCTGGGCCGGATCGCCACCCGCGCTGCTGGCGTGGGTCGTGCTGGAACGCGACGACCGGCGCCTGCTGCTGGGCTCGGGAATGGACGAGGAGTCGGTGCTCGCGTCGCTTCGGGGCTGGGCTGCCGGCCGCGATCTGCCGCTGCTCATTCCGCTGGCGGATCTCCAGGACCGGCGGCAGATACACACCGCCGACATCGTCGGAGGAGTGACCGAGGCACTGGTCGAGCCGAGCCGCCGCTACGACCCGGACGGCCTGCTGCTGCTGCACCTGGCACACCGCGGTGACCGGGTCCGGGCCCGCGCGTGGCTGTCCCATCGCGGCTACGAGGTGCAGGCGGACACCACCGCCGCATCGGCTGCCGCAGCGGCACGGGAGGCAGCGGCGCAGGCAATGGATCGGCTCGGCGTCCACGTGGCCCGGGTCCTGGTCGCGGACGAGTCGGCGCTGGTCGGCTTCGGCGGCGTGGCCGGGATCGCCGAGCTGCAGTTGCTGCGCGCGCGGCTGGGCGCCCTGGAGGCCGTTGAGTCGGTGCAGATTCGCCGGTTGCTGCCGGACGCGGCGGTGCTCGCGCTGAGCAGCGGTCTGGACCGGCGTGCCCTGGCCGAGGTGCTGGCGGGCGAGGGCTTCGCCGCCGCGGACGCGCCTCGCGACGGCGCGGAGATCGACCTGTGGTTCCGGGCCCCGCGCGCCAGCCCATGAGTCTGCGCCAGCTCCCCAACCTGATCACGCTGGCCAGGATGTTGCTGACCATCCCGATTGTCTGGTTCCTCTACCGGGGTGATTACTGGCCGGCGCTGGTGCTCCTCGCCATCGCCGGGTTCAGCGATGTGGTGGATGGCCATCTCGTACGCCGTTACGGCTGGACCACGCGCCTTGGCGCCTGGCTGGATCCGGCCGCAGACAAGATCCTGATGCTGGGCATCTATCTGGCCGTGACCCTGAGCGGGCTGCTCCCGATCTGGCTGCTGTTCCTGGTTGCCGGGCGCGACCTGTGGCTGTCGCTGGGGTCGCTGGCCTATCGGCACTGGGTGGGTCCCCTGCACGTCGAGCCATTGATGATCAGCAAGATCAACACCTTCTTCCAGATCCTGCTGGTGCTGGGCGCGATTCTGAAGGTGGGGATCCTGGAACTGGATCCGATCTGGATCCGGCTCCTGATCGCGATCGTCGCCTTCACCACGGTCGCCAGCGGGCTGGCGTACACCGTGGTCTGGGGGCAGCGGGCGCGCCAGCACCTGCGGGCCGCGGGCGGCAACCGCGAATCGCCCCCGGCATGAGGGCCGGGCAGCTCCCGCTCGACCTGCGGCTGCGCGACAGCTCGCGGTTCGAGACCTTTCACACGGGCAGTCATGGCCTGCTGGTGGCGACGCTGCGCGGCATGGCGGGTTCCTCCGGGTCCGCGGGCGAACGTCAGCTGTTCCTGCACGGCGCCGAGGGCTGCGGCAAGACCCATCTGCTGCAGGCGGCCTGCCACGAGGCCTCGGCGCGGGAACGGTCCTGCGCCTACCTGCCGCTTGCGGAACTGGGTCACCGCGATCCCGCGGTCGTCCTGGAGGGCATGTCCCGGCTCGACCTGCTGGCCCTGGATGACCTGCAGGCGGTCGCCGGTGGCCCGCACTGGGCGCGCGCGCTCTTTGGTCTGGTCAACCGCGTGCGCGAGCGCGAGGGTCAGTTGCTGGTGGCGTCGCGCACCACCCCGGAGGGCCTCGGCTGCGACCTTCCGGACCTGGTTTCGCGGCTCGGCTGGGGCCCGGTGTTCCGGATCGACCAGCCCGGCGACCTCGAGTTGAAGGCGATCCTCCAGAAGCGCGCCGGGCTGCGCGGGCTGCAGCTGAGCGATGCGGTGGCCGAGTATCTGCTCCGGCACGAGTGCCGAGACCTCGAATTCCTGCTCACGCTCCTCGACCGGCTGGACCTCGCGGCCCTGGCCGAACAGCGCCGGCTCACGATCCCGTTCATCCGCGAGCACCTGCGGCCGCGGCCCGCCGGGCACTGACGACCGTCAGCTCCCGGACGCGCGCGCCGCGCGCACGTAGAGCAGGCTTCCCGCGAACAGCAGCAGCGCGAGGGTCAGCATCGCCAGCCCGTAGACCCGGTCCGCCGCAACTGCGGCCAGCGTGATGCCGACCGCCACGTAGAACAGCGACAGCAGGCTGGTCCAGGCGTGGGTCCGGACGCGCCCGTGCAGCAGCCCGCGGAGCGGCGCCAGCAACGGCAGCAGGAGGACCAGCAGCACCAGAGAGCGCGGCAGGTGCCGGGGCGGATCGACCAGGCTGGTCCAGACCAGGATCAGCAGGAACAGACCGAAGTAGCCGCCAAGGGCCAGCCAGCGTCCGGCATCGATCCGGCTCAATCCGCCGATCCCTGCCCGAGCCGGCTCGCCAGCCGTCCGACCCGCTCGCCGAGGGCCTCGGCGATGCGCCGTTCATCGCGCGTGATCTCGCGTTGGCTGTCGGCACCCGCCACGTGCGACGGACCGTACGGCGTGCCGCCGCTGGAGGTGCTGGTGAGTTCGGGGACGGAGTAGGGCACGCCGACCCACAGCATGCCCTGGTGGATCAGGGGCAGGGCCATGCTGAGCAGCGTGGTCTCCTGACCGCCGTGCATCGACGCGGTGCTGGTGAAGACCGCGAAGGGTCTGTCCACGAGGGTGCCGCTGGCCCAGAGACCGCTGGTGCCGTCGAGGAAGTACTTCAGTGGCGCGGCCATGTTGCCGAAGCGGGTCGGCGAACCGAGGATCAGGCCGTCCGTCTCCTCGAGGTCGCGGGTGGATGCATACGGCGGGCCCTGGTCGGGCACCGGCTGCGCCTCTTCGCCCAGATTGGTGGTGACGGGCGCCACGGTCCGGACCCGGGCCACCGCCCCGGCCTTCTCGACGCCGGTGGCGATGTGCCGTGCGAGCTGGGCGGTTGCGCCGTAGCGGCTGTAGTACAGCACAAGGATCTCGGTCATCTACACAATCTCCAGTACGCGTTCCGGGGGGCGCCCGATCCGGGCCTGTCCGCCGTGGATCACGATCGGACGCTCGATCAGCTTCGGATGATCGACCATTGCCTGGATGATCCGTTCATCCGGCAGTTCCGCATCGGCCAGACCGAGCTCTCGATACGCGGCCTCGCTGGTGCGCAGCAGGTTCCTCGGACTGACGCCCAGCATCGCGATCAGGTCCTCAAGCGCTGTCCGGTCCGGCGGTGTCTTCAGGTATTCCACGATCTCCGGCTCGATCCCCCGCTCGCGCAACAGGGCCAGGGCGGCACGGGACTTGCTGCAGCGCGGATTGTGATACATACGGGGTGATTCACTCATCGTCGTCTCCGGGGGTCAGCATGAACAGCAGCGACCATGGTACCGAGGCCCTGCGCTGCAGGGTAACCGGACGTGTGCAGGGGGTCTTCTTCCGCGCCTCGACGCAGCGTAAGGCCCGCTCGCTCGGGCTCGCGGGTCACGCCCGCAACCTCGAGGACGGCAGTGTCGAGGTGCTGGCGGTGGGCTCGCACTCGGCGCTGGGGGAATTGCAGTCGTGGCTGGGGGTCGGCCCGACCGGGGCCCGGGTCGACTCAGTGGACTGTTCCTCCGAGCCGTTGCCGGACCCGATGCCGGAGGGATTTTCCACCCGCTGAATCAGGTGGCAGGGGCGGGGCCAATAGCCGGCCGCGGTGCGACCGGAGCGCCGGAGCAGCGCGTAGGAGCGGCGCGTAGGAGCGGCGCGTAGGAGCGGCTTCCAGCCGCGATCATCGTCTTACCTGAAACCATCGCGGCTGGAAGCCGCTCCCACCCCAACCGCGATCATCGTCTTACCTGAAGCCATCGCGGCTGGAAGCCGCTCCCACCCCAACCGCGATCATCGT